>DASWIN010000236.1:0-2054 GCA_036397655.1 Nitrospiraceae bacterium
CTGTCCCGCGACAGCGACCTGCTGTTCCGCCTGGGCGGCGACGAATTCCTGCTGTACCTGCCGGGCGTGACCCGCGCCGGCGCGCTGGCCATCTCCGAACGCCTGCGCGCAGCGGTCGAGCATTCCGGCCTGGTCCCGAACTGCACGGTCACCGTCAGCATCGGCGTGGCCGAAGTTGCGAGCAAGGACGACGCGGACTCCTGGATGCAGCGCGCCGACGCCGCGCTCTACGAGGCCAAGAACGCCGGTCGCAACCGCGTCGCCTGATTGGGGACCCTCGGTCGGGCTGTAAGCGGACCTAGAGCGCTTTCGATTTATCGATTACCTATCGCCTCAGGGTAGTGGCAGAGGCGGATCGCGGGGCCGTTGGCGCGAATGGCTCGCCGCGGTGCTCCTCGGTCGCGGGCGGCCAAGTCCCTGAGCTTTCCCCTCATTTCGGTACCTCCAGCTCGGGCGTGATGACGGGCGGAGGTGGAGCTCGGACGGCAGTGAGATCGGACACGGTGAGCTGGAGCTCGAGCATCGTGAGGGCGAGCAGGCCCTGGGAGATGATCGAAAGGCCGGTCTGGGTGCGGTCCGCATTGGATTTCAAACGATGGTGGAGGCCGGCATCCCGCGCAGCGCAGCCCGCGATCCAGGCGAGAAACAGGGCCAGCGCGTGAATCATCAGAAGCGCGGCAAGACGCGCAGCACCACGGCTCTGGGAATCTTCGAAAGCAAAGCCAAACTGATGCGACTTGAGCGTGCGGAAGCTGTGCTCGATGCGCATGCGCAGACGGTAGAGATGTACGAGGTCAAGCGCGCTTTTGTCGGAGAGCGAAACCGATGCGGCGATCAGCCAGGGCTCGCGCTCGCGTCGAGCATTGTGGCGGCTGGTGCGGTCGTAAGCGGGGCGGCCCAAGGCGGTGAGACCACGACGCCCTTGGAGAGGCTTGCGATACAGACACAGCCGCCCGATCAGTGGCTTCCTTCGCGTGATCTGCCATTCACCCAGATCCTGCGGCTCGGCGCGGGCTTCCGGATGCAGCGTCGTGGAGAGTTGCCAATGACCCGCGATCCCGATCCGGGTGCGATTGCGGATACGCCCGACCCAGTGCCAGCCCAGGCGCTCCACCTCCTGGAACCAAGGTTTACGAAAACCGGCATCCGTGACCACGATGGGGCGGGCGTGATCCGGCAGCAGCGTGTGCAAAGTCAACAGGAATTCCCTTTCGACTCTGCGGGCGTACTGCCGGGAGCGCGGATGGACCTCCTCGTAGATCGGCAGCGCAAAGCCGTGCAGCCACACCGAGGCGCGCAGCAACAACCAGGAACAATCGGGCTTCAGGTCCGACCAATCCACGATCAGAACCGGCTGACATTGATCGCCGATCAACAGGCTGCAGAGCACCCGGTAAAACAGCAGCCGCTCGTCATGCAGATGGGGATTGCCCAACAGCCGGTCCACGCGCTTGATCCGATGACGCACTGCACACGGTGTGTCTAGGCTGCGCCCCAGTGCCGACAACGTCAGCCGCTGGCCGCGCACTGCGCTGCCAACGATGGCAGTCACCGTGGCCAAACGCTTCGAATGGATCGAGGGGATCGAACGGCGCAGCAGCTTTTGCAATACTGCGGTGGCGTGCATGGCATGGTCTCCGGTGAGGGTTTCGTCGCCCATCACCAGAGTTACAAGCCGTGCCATGCGCGCACTTTCATACGCGGTTTTTCCGAAAACATACTCCCTAACCGCCTGAACGGAAAGAGTTTCGTCCCGAAATTCGTGGGGAAAGCTCAGGGCCAAGTCCGCCCGCGACCTCCGGGCACCCTTCGGGCTCCGCCGCGGCTGCGCTGATTTCGCGCCAACGGCCCCACGATCCGCCCGATCGAGCATCGCCTGGGTTGGCGACCAGAGCGCAGAAGAAAGAGCCGCCCGATCCTGGGAGGGCCGGGTGCCTGCCGAGCTGCATGGCTCGACGCGGTGCTCCTCGGTCGACCGCGGCCATGGCCCTGAGCTTTCCCCACGAATTTCGGGACGAAACTCTTTCCGTTCAGGCGGTTAGGGAGTATGTTTT
>DASWIN010000237.1:0-6635 GCA_036397655.1 Nitrospiraceae bacterium
AACTGGGCTTCACCTTACGGCAGAGCAGGCCGTTCCGTCAACTGGATTAGTCCTATCCGTTGAGAGTTCCGAAACCAAAGAGGGGACGAGCTGGCAGCCCGGTCTCCCTTCGTGCTCGCGCAACGCGGACGGGAGAGATGAGCTGGCAGTCTGGTTTCATTCCTTGCTCGCAGAACGCGCACACTCAGAAGGTGCTCGTTCGATGCGCGCAGTCGAATGAAACCAGACCTCGCTCATGGGATAGATGAAAGCGCGCAGTTGAAGGGAGACCGGGCCGTCGCTCGAAAGAACAGGCTCTTCCAAGAAAATATAAAAACACGAACGGTGACAGACCGCTTGATAGTCTGTCACCGTTAACGCTTCGCCACGTTCAGCAGGCTGCGCCATCAGTGAGTGCCTGAGCAATCTTGTCAGCTTGCCCGCTCTTCCATTCGAAGGGGTCGGGAGTCCTTCCGATAAGACTCCCGACCCCTTTTCTGGCGGCCAATTTTTTAAGGCTGGCCGGGGCGATTCGCAGTGCGGCCGTCCACCGCGCACCGCCCGTTTTGATAGCAACACAAATTGACCTTGCGTGTGCGGTGCGGGAGCACAGGATCGTCCCGGCCAGCCAGATAGCTCAACCGATGCTGGAAATGGCGCGGGGAAGAACCTGATGGGTGAGTGAAGCGCTTCCCTTTTTCTTTTGGGGAGCGGTAAGGCTATCCCCAAACCGCGCGCGTCCAACGCGCACCGCCCACTTACTCCGAAAAATCTAATTGATCTTGCGTGTGCGTTGCGCGAGCGAAGGGGATAGCCTCGCCGCCACCCCACCCTGCCTACCGCGGCAATTTCAGCGCCCGCCTGACGAGCCAGTCCTGCACACGGTCTGGCAGCCAGGCCGACAGCAGCGCGCGAAACCGCGCGTCGAGCCCGACCAGGTAGCGCGTCTTCGGCCGGGCGTCGCGCAGGGCATGGGCGACCGCTGCGGCCACCGCCCGCGCCGGAATCGCGCGTCGCTCCGCCCGCGCAATGGCCTCGCGCATCCGGGCGACGGCCTCTCCGTAACAGGCCTTCGCCTCCGGGCTGGCCATGGCTTCCATCTGGACGGCTCTCTGTTTGCCCTTGTCCCAGATGCGGGACTCGACCGCCCCCGGCTCGACGATGGAGACGTGAATGCCCCAGGGCCGCAGCTCCAGCCGCATCGCATCCGTCAGGGCCTCCAACGCAAATTTGGACGCCGAATAGGGCCCGACAAACGGCAGGGCCGCCCGCCCGGCGATGGACCCGATATTGACGATGCGCCCCCGGCCCTGCCGCAGCAGTGGAAGGAAGGCCTGCATCACCGTCACCGGTCCGATGACATTCACCTCGAATTGTTTTCGCAGATCCGCCGGCGGCACCACCTCCAACGGACCCCCGACGCCAATTCCCGCATTGTTGACCAGCCCGGCCAGCCCCGCCAGGCCGACCGCGGCCCTGACCGTCTCCGCCGCCTGATGGATCGACACCACATCGGTGACATCCAACAGGACGGGCGTGAGCCGCGCGGACGCCTGCGCCTTCACGGCTTCGCCATCCTCCGGACGGCGCACGCCGGCGAACACCCGGTAGCCCAGCTCATCAAGGTACAGCGCGCAGGCCTCCCCGATGCCGGTGGAAGCGCCGGTGATGACAATCCCGTTTGGCCCGTTTGGCCCGTTTGGCCCGTCTGGTGTGGAAGAAGCCACCGTCAATACTCCCGCGTCAGCACCTGCCTCGCCATCCTTTTCCTTGACACCCCTGTGGCTCCCTTATACGCTGATGGACGGGATGGGGCCAACCGCCGCGAAAAAAATTCTCATTGTCGAAGACGAGCGGGATATTCTTCAGCTCGTCAAACTCTATCTCGAAAAAGAAGGCTACCGCGTCAGCACCGCCGCCACCGGCCCGGACGGGCTGAAGGCCGTGCGGTCCGAACACCCCGACCTGCTCGTGCTCGATCTGATGCTCCCCGACATGGACGGGCTGGAGGTCTGCAAGCGACTCCGGGCCGATCAGCAGACTGCGACGCTCCCGATCATCATGCTGACCGCGAAGGCGGAAGAGTCGGACACCATCATCGGCCTCGAACTGGGCGCCGACGATTATGTGACGAAGCCCTTCAGCCCGAAAGCGCTCGTGGCCCGCATCAAGGCCCTGCTGCGCCGGGTCGAGCGTTCCAGGGAAGTCGCGCCGGCGCGCTCCACCTACGGCGCGATCGTGCTTGATCGTGACCGCCATGAGGTCAAGGCGAACGGCAAGGATGTCACGTTGACGGCCAAGGAATTCGGCCTGCTGGAATATCTGCTGCAGCATCCCGGCCGCGTGCTGACCCGCGACGTGCTGCTCAACGCCGTGTGGGGCTACGAGTACTACGGCACCACGCGCACGATCGACGTGCACGTCCGCCGGGTGAAGCAGAAAATCCCGCTGCTCAACGATGCCATCGTCTCGATCAAATCCCTGGGCTATAAGCTCAAGGAACGTGACGGGTGAAGACCGCGCCGCGAGAAAGGCGTGACGGGCGAGAAAAGCGGGACGCGCGAACTTGCCTTTCGCGCAAGTCGCGCTCGTCGCGCGAGTCTCGCGCATTCTTATGACCCTCTCCATCCGCTGGAAGGTCGCCCTCGGCACGCTGCTGTCCATCACGTTCGGATTGGCCATCGCCGGCTGGCTCGCGCTGCGCTCGATCGAACAACTTGAGCTCGCCCGCGTCGAAGAATCGCTCGCCGCGCGAACGGGCCTGACCGTCCTGTCGCTGCGCCCCCTCGTGAACCGGCCCGGCGATCACCGCGCGGCGCTGCAACCCCTGGCCGTGGAACTGAGCCGGCAGGCGCTGGCGCGCGTGACCGTCATCGCCACGGACGGCACGGTGCTGGCCGACAGCGCGGTCCCGGACGATCAGGTCGCGAAACTGGACAACCACCGCGCACGCCCCGAGATCACGCAGGCCCTCGAGACCGGCCGGGGCAGCCATATCCGCACGAGCGGCACGACCGGCGTCCGGACGTTCTACCTGGCGCTGCCGATCGCCGCACAGCCCACTCAGGCCGGCGTCATCGTGCGGCTCGGCATCCCGCTGACAGAATTGGAGAATCGCATCAACGACCTCCAGCGCGCGCTGGGAGCCGCCTTCGGCGTGGCCTTTCTCGTGTCCGTGACCTTGAGCCTGCTGATCGCCCGCGGGCTGACCCGGCCGCTGTCGGACATGGCAGCGGTCGCCCGGCGGCTGGCCGGCGGCGAACTGGGACAGCGCATTCAGACGCGGTCGAACGACGAAGTGGGCGTCCTCGCCTCCACCCTCAACCAGATGGCGGACCAGATGGACCGGGACATCACCGCCCTGCGGCGGCTGGAACAGGTCCGGAAGGATTTCGTGGCCAACGTGTCGCATGAGCTGCGCACGCCCCTGACCTCGATCAAGGGCTATGTCGAGGCGCTGCTGGACGGCGCCAAGGACAATCCAGAGGAAACCACGCGCTTTCTCCAGATCATCCTCAACCAGAGCGACCGGCTCAATCTCATTTTGGAAGACTTGCTGCAGTTGTCCCAGATCGAGTCCGGGCTGGTGCGCTTCAAGCGCGATCCGGTCCATCTCGGGGCGCTGGTCGAACGCACGCTCCCCCTGCTCAGGCAGTTGGCGGACAAAAAGCGGCAAACGCTGACCATCGCGCTCCCGTCCGATCTGCCGCCCGTGACGGGCGACGAGGACCGGCTCGTGCAGGTGCTGACGAATCTAGTGGATAACGCGATCAAGTACACGCCGGAGGGCGGGGCCATCCATGTTGCCGGCCAACAGTCCGGCGATCCCGCGCAAGTGGAGCTCAGCGTCGCCGACACGGGCATCGGCATCCCGGACGCGGATCGCCCGCGCGTCTTCGAGCGGTTTTACCGGGTGGACAAGGCGCGCTCGCGCGAACTGGGCGGCACGGGCCTTGGCCTGTCGATCGTCAAGCACATCGTGGAAGGGCACGGCGGGAGGATCTGGGTGGAAGGCAACCGGCCGTCGGGCAGCCGGTTCATCGTTCGTCTGCCGACCGCACAGTCGACAGGTCAAGGTTGAGGCTGAGGTTGAGGTAACATTCGGAGCACCGATCCGGCGGGACGCCTTAACCTTAGCCTTAACCTCAACCTCTCACAGCCGCGATATCCCCGCGTAGATCAGCATCGCCGCCAGCGCCGCGCCCGGCAGCGTGAACATCCAGGCATAGACGATCCGGGCCGTCACGCCCCACCGCACCGCGGACAGCCGCTTGACCGCCCCCACGCCCATGACCGACGAGGTGATGGTGTGCGTCGTGCTGACCGGCAGGCCGAGGTGCGCCGTTGCCAGCAGCACCGCGGCGGCGCCGGTTTCGGCGGCGAAGCCGTGGACCGGCTCCAATTTGACGATGCGCGTGCCGAGCGTCCGGACGATCCGCCACCCGCCCGAGGCCGTCCCCAGCCCCATGGCGGCGGCACAGGACACGACCACCCACGTCGGCACCTCGTCGCTCGTAAGCTGCCCGGACGATAACAGGGCCAGCGTGATGATCCCCATCGCCTTTTGCGCGTCATTGGCGCCGTGGCTGAAGGCCATGAAGCTGGCGGACACCAGCTGCAGGCGGCTGAACAGCCGTGTCGCGAAGCTCCGCTGCGAGCGGAGGAAGAGCCAGCTGATCGCCGCCATCAATGCCAGGCCGACCATGAATCCGCACAGGGGCGAGATGACCATGGCCTCCAGCACCGCCCGCAGGCCCGAGAACTTGACCGTCTCCCATCCGCCGTGCACGGTCGCCGCCCCGACCAGCCCGCCGATGAGCGCGTGCGACGAACTGGTCGGCAGGCCGAGCAGCAGCGTGCACAGGTTCCAGAGGATCGCCCCGGCCAGCGCCGCCGCGACCACGTCCTGCGTCACCGCCGAGGGATCCACGATCCCCTTGCCGATCATTTTCGCCACGGCCGTCGACATGAACGCGCCGGCCACGTTGAGCACCCCGGCCAGGAGCACGGCGGTCATCGGACTCAGCACGCGTGTCGAGACGACCGTCGCGATGGCGTTGGCGCTGTCGTGCCAGCCGTTCGTAAAATCGAAGACCAGGGCCAGAATCACCACGAGCAGAAGCATGCCGGACAATTCAGGAAGCATAGGGCCAGAGATTCGAGGTTCGAGGTTCGAGGTTCAATGGAGGCTCAGTTGTGTTTCAACGCGATGCGCTCAAGGATGTTGGACACGTCTTCGCAGCGGTCGGTGCCCTCTTCGAAGGTTTCGTAGATTTCCTTCCACTTGATCACGGCGACCGGATCCTTCTCGCCGTCGAACAGCCCGGAGATCGCATCGCGCGTCAGCCGGTCCGCTTCGTTTTCGAGGCTGTTCACGCGAACGTTGCACTCGGTCACGTCGGCGTGGGGCTTGCCCAGCACATCCACGCCGGCCGCGACCGCGACGGAGGCCTGGTAGAGGATGTTGGACAGCTTGAGCGCCGTCTCGGTCGGCTTGGCCACCTTGAAGACGACAAACCGGTCCGCGATCGCCTCGACGATGTCCAGGATGTCGTCCAGGGCGCTGGCCAGGCTGTGAATGTCCTCCCGGTCGATCGGCGTAATGAACGTCTGGTTCAATCGCCTGGCAATGTCATGCGTGATGCCGTCGCCGACGTGCTCGATGTCCTTGATGCGCCGGGCCTGCTCCAGCGGATTCCGGTAGTCCTCCATCATGGCCTTGAGCATGCGGCTGCCCTCAACCATGTTGTGGGCGTCTTTCTTAAACATCTCGAAGAAGGTATCGTCTTTGGGAATTAAGCTGAACATAGTCTCCCTGCTCCTCTGCCTTTAACTCTTGGGGTGAGGGAAAAGGAGCGGAACCTTTTCCCTCACCCTGTAATTATCTCCCTCGCACGGCGGGCTGGTCTGCCTTCGACTGTGCGCTCCATTTCACCCGCCCACCCCGCACGTCGTCACACCCGCTATCTCACCCGCCCAACCCTAGACGCGCCGAGACGCGTCTTCCGCCCATGCCCCGCGCCTGCCAAGACAGGCGCTTCTCCACGGGGACGCGCTCTTTGCCCGTGGCGAGCACATTCTGAGTGTATGCTCCATTCCGAGCGGGGACAGGCCCATCAGCGGTCTGTCCCCGCCCACACTTTTTTACCAGGGGTGACGTGGCTGACTCGCAATTGCGCGCTGCCTTCTCACCCGCCCGCCCCGAGCGCCCGTCACACCCAACCCACCCCGCGCCTGCCAAGACAGGCGCTTCTCCACGGGGACGCGTGCTGTTCCCGTGGCGAGGGCCTTCTTCGCCTTCTCTCCACTCCCTTTCTTGCGAGTGCGGCATGGTTTCCGACGACTGCGCGCATCGAACGAGCACCCTTCCGAGGTGTGCGCGTTCTGCGAGCAAGGGAGGAAACCATGCCGCCAGCTCGCTCTCTTCTTCGCGCGTTGCGCGAGCACGGCGAGTCAGCCAGGGAACCCCTTTCTCACGCCCGCGCTGCGCGAGCACGGGGATCAACCAGGCCGCCCACCTGCCCCTCACCCCCATCTCACCAACGCCGTCCCCCACGTCAGCCCCCCGCCGAAGGTCCCCAGCAGCACCAGGTCGCCGGGCGCGATCCGTCCCTCGCGCACCGCATAGTCCAGCGCGATCGGCAGCGACGCCGAGG
>DASWIN010000238.1:0-3098 GCA_036397655.1 Nitrospiraceae bacterium
GTAATGGACTCCCCGGGCGAAGGGGGCTTCCCCAAGACCGTCCTGATCAACCCGGAGATCGTCTTTTATGGCCCGCATCAGGAAGAAAGTTGGGAAGGCTGTTTGAGCGTGGACGGCCTGCGAGGCAAGGTGACCCGGCCCTCCATGGTGCGCGTGCGCGGGTTGGACCGTCATGGGCTGCCGCTGGATATCGACGCCACCGGCCTCTACGCCATCTGCATTCAGCATGAAATGGACCACCTGATCGGCAAGATGTTCCTGGATCGCATGACCGATATGTCCAGCCTGACCCAGCTCGATGAGTTCGAGCGTTTCTGGAAAGAGGACCATGCGGCGGTCATTTAGAAATGAGTAACGAGTGATGGGTGAACAGTGATGAGCGGTCAGTGCGGAACTCATAACTCATCACTCATAACCCAAAACTTCTTGTGAAAGCTCTCGTCCGCGTCCTTCGATATCTCCGGCCCTACCGCCTCCTTGTGCTGGTCACGTTTACGAGCGCGATTGCCGCAACGGCCATGGATCTCGTGCCGCCGTGGCTCATCAAATTCGTCATTGACGATGTCATTCAGGCCGGCCAGCCCGAGCTGCTCGGATGGGCCGTGGCCGGCCTGGGCGGCGCCTATGCGTTGAAAAACGTCTTCGGCGCCCTGCGCATCCGCCTCAATAACACCCTCGAGCAGCGCGTCGTGTGCGATCTCCGCAACCAGGTGTTTGCGGCGCTGCAACGTCTCTCGATCAGCTACTTCGAGAATCGATCTTCGGGCGAGATCATGTCGCGGGTGACGAACGATACCGAGCACATGGAGCGAATTTTTGTGGACGGACTGGAAGGCATGCTGACGGCCACCCTGACCCTGGCAGGGATCACCGTCATGCTCTTCATGCTCAACTGGAAGCTCGCGGTCCTGTCGCTCCTGCCGATTCCAATTTTGATTATTTCCGCGAGCGCGTTTACGAAGCGGGTGCACCATTACTACCACGACGTCCGGCGGCATGCGGCCGATTTGAACGCCTATCTCCACGACGCGCTCTCCGGCATCCGGGAAACGATGGGATTCAACCGGCAGGACTACGAACAGGAACGGTTCGATGCCCGCAGCCGGCGGTACAGCGAGAGCAATCTCGACGTCATGTATCTGTGGTCGCTCTATTCGCCCGGCATGATGTTTATCGGCAGCATCGGGACGGTGCTGATTCTCTGGTTTGGCGCCGGCGAAGTATCGCGGGGAAATCTGACGATCGGCGAGCTGGTGATGTTCCTGTCGTATCTGGCCCTGTTTTACGTGCCGGTCAATCAGATCCATTCGGTGAACCATATGCTCCAGCACGCGCTGGCCGGCAGCGAGCGGGTGTTCGAGATCCTCGATGCCACGTCGGAAGTGCAGGATCGGCCTGGCGCCGCCGTGCCGGCCGAACGGCTGGCCGGCGCGGTGCGGTTTGACGATATATCGTTCGGCTACCGGGCGGACGTGCCTGTTCTGCAAGGGCTGTCGCTGGACGTCAAGCCCGGTGAACGCATCGCGCTGGTCGGTCCCAGCGGGGCCGGCAAGAGCACGATGCTCAAGCTCCTCATGCGGTTCTACGACGTGCAGGGCGGGGCGATCCTGCTTGACGGCTACGACCTCCGCGACCTGCCGCTGGCCTTTCTGCGAGGGCAGATTGGCTTCGTGCAGCAGGAGCCGTTCCTGTTCAACGGCACCGTCAGAGAAAACATCGTCTATGGCGATCTTGGCGCCGACCAGGCCGGGCTCGAGGAGGCCGCCCGCGCGGCGCGGGCCGATGAGTTCATCCGTGAGTTGCCGGACGGGTACGATACCTGGATCGGCGAGCGGGGCGTGAAACTGTCGGTCGGACAAAAGCAGCGGGTGTCCATCGCACGCGTGCTGCTGAAGAACCCTCCGTTGGTCGTGTTCGACGAAGCGACGTCCAATATCGACACGGAGACCGAGGTCAGGATCCGAGAAGCACTCGAGAATTTGACCAGGGGCCGCACCACCTTTATCATTGCGCATCGCCTGTCCACGCTGCACAATGTGGACCGGATCGTCGTGGTGGACCGCGGCCGGATCGTAGAAGCGGGAGCTCACCAGGAATTATTGATCCGGGGCGGGCTCTACGCCGGACTCTACGAAGCTCAGTTTCAGGCATAGTTCCGGTGTGTCGATGGCCGGGAAGCTAATGGTCGCTGACAATCCACCACCTGGGCGCATCGAGTACGTTTATACGTTCCAGTTTCCCACCGGAGTGGAAAAACAGTTTGCGGTCCGCTTGAATGCGGCGACGTTGGATCTGCTTCCGGCCACGCCTGTGCCCAGGCCGGATTGGACGAAGCTGGCCTATCATCAGTGCGAAGACTGTCCGCTTGCCGATTCCGTGACACACTGTCCCGTTGCGGTCAATCTCTCCTCCCTGGTTGAGAGCTTCAAAGACTCGCTTTCGTTTGAAGGGACGACCGTGACCGTCCAGACGCAGGAGCGGACCTATACGAAAGAGACGACACTGCAGCAGGGCCTGAGTTCGATCATCGGCATCTACATGGTCACGAGCGGTTGTCCGGTCATGGACAGGCTCCGCCCGAACGTGCGATTCCACCTGCCGTTTGCGACAGGGGAGGAAACGATCTATCGCGCGGTATCCATGTATCTGATGGCGCAGTATTTCCGCATGCGGCGCGGCGAAGCGCCTGACTGGACGCTCGATCATTTGGCCAAGGTATATAAAGGTGTCTGGCTGGTGAACAAGGGGATCACGCAGCGGTTGGCCCATGCCTCAAGCAAGGATGCGAACGTCAATGCGGTGATCGTCCTTTCAATGTTCGGCTCGCACTTGGACGAGTTTCTCGAGCATAGCCTGAAGGAAATTGAACCGCTCTTCAGGGACCACACCAAACCGGGCAGCCATGACTTATTCTGAATAGCCGTCGCGGGGTTGGCGCATTCATGGATTGCGATAGGCGCAGTGGCCGGGTATACTTTTAGACGCCTGGGGTAGAGGTGCACATGGTGTTGGTCTTTGAGAGCGATCCGCTGGATACGGAAGACGCCCGCGGGCGTTTTTATCACGTCTGCCTGGGGCGGATGCAGGAGGCGGAGATG
>DASWIN010000239.1:0-3570 GCA_036397655.1 Nitrospiraceae bacterium
TCGTCCTGATACCGCACGATGTCGTCTTCGCCGAGGTACGGCCCGTCCTGCACTTCGATAATGTGCAGCGGGCCGGCCCCCTGATTTTCAAGCCGATGCTTCGTTTCCTTTGGAACGCCCGTGCTCTCCCCGACCTGCAGGTCGAACACACGGTCCCCGCAAGTCACCCGCGCCGTCCCGGCGATCACCACCCAGTGCTCGCTCCGACGGTGGTGCAGCTGGAGCGAGAGCCGTCCGCCTGGATTGACCGTCACCCGCTTCACCTTGTAGCCGGGCCCTTCCTCCAGAACCGTGTAGGAACCCCAGGGACGGATGACCGTTCGATGCTCGAGATGCTCCGGCGCTCCTTGCTTCTTGAGAATCCCGACGATCTTCTTAACGTCCTGGGATTTCGTTTTTGGGCAAATCAAGGTGGCATCCGGCGTGTCGACCACGACCATGTCTTCGAGCCCGATCGTCGCCACCACCCTGCGGTCGGCATAGAGGATCGAGTTGCGGCTGCCAAGATCGATCACATTCCCGCTGACCACATTGCCCGCCTTGTCCCGCGGCGAAACCTCTTCCAGGCTGCTCCAGTTGCCCACGTCGGACCAGCGAAAATCCACCGGGATCATGGCGGCCCGTGATGAACGCTCCATCACTCCGTGATCGATCGAAATCGGGGTCAACGCTCGATAGATGTCGGCGGCTTCACCCTGAACCGTCCGGACAGGCCCCCGTGCGGCGATGGCCTTCATCCCCTTTGCCAGACCGGGCTGATGCCGCGCAATCTCCTCCAGCACTGTCGCCGCCCGCCAGACGAAAATGCCGCTGTTCCAATAATAGTGGCCGTCCTTCAGGTAACGCGCCGCCGTTTTCTCATCCGGCTTTTCCACGAACCGCTTGACGGCATAGCCGGCCAGCTTCCCCATCCCGCCGAGTTTGCGCTGCCGGTTCGGCTGGATATAGCCGTAGCCGGTCTCCGGCCGGCTGGGCGGCACGCCGAAGGTGACCAGAAAGTCTTTGCTCGCAAGCTCCGCACCGAGCCTGACCGCCGCATCAAACCGCTCATCCTTGTGGATCACGTGGTCGGCCGGCACCAGCAGCATGACCGCGTCCGGATCGCGCTGGAGCGCCTCGGTCGCCGCCAGGGCGATCGCCGGCGCCGTATTGCGGGCCTCCGGTTCAAGGATATAGTTATCCTTCAACGCATCCTTCCACTCGCCGAGTTGAACACGAATCGAGTCGACCTGGGCCGGCGTGGTCGAGATCAGCACCCGGTCCGCCGGCGTGCAACGCAAGACCCTTCGCATGGTCTGCTGGATCATGGTTTCCTCGCCCATGATCTTCAGCAACTGCTTGGGAAACAGATGTCGGCTCAGCGGCCAAAAGCGCGTGCCGCTCCCGCCGGCCATGATGACCGTATACAAATGGTCAACAGGTTCGAGGTTCGAGCCTGCGCGCCGGAGCGCTTCGGCCCGCGAAGGCGAGGTGCGAGGTTTCATAAGAATGTTGAGTCCGTTTTGCCGGTTGAGCCTGTTGGGCCCGCTGAGTCAGTTTGGCCGGCTGGGCCAGTTCAATCGGTTTTGCCTGTTAAGCCAGTTAAGCTCGTTACCCCGTTACCCCGCTTACCCCTCTTACCCCGCTACCCCTCTATCCCTTCCACGGACTCTTCCCCTGCGCCTCCAGAATCATCTCAGCCACTTCCCGCACCGCGCCCTCCCCGCCCTTCGCGCGACAGACATAGGCCACGGCCTTTCGGACAGCCGGCAGCGCATCCGCCGGCGCGGCGGAAAACCCGACGGCACGAAGCGCCTGCTCGTCGTTGATATCGTCGCCCATGTAAGCCACTTCCGCCAGAGTCATCCCATGCCGCAAGGCCATGTCGCGCAGGACGGGCAATTTGTCCATGACACCCTGATGCACTTCCGGGATTGCCAGCTTTTCCCCGCGCCGGGCCACCAGCTTGGTCGCCTCCTGCGTCACCAGCGCGGTAATCAGTCCGGCGCGCTGCAACAGCTTGATGCCCATGCCGTCACGCGTATTGAACTTCTTCAACTCGTCTCCGGATTCCGTGTAGTACATGCCGGCATCGGTCAAGACCCCGTCCACATCCGTCGCAAACAGGCGGATGCCCTTGAGTGCCTGCGCGCGCGACAAGGGTCTCGTGCTCTTCTTGCCGGCTTGGCGTCTGGATTTCGGCATGGAATATCGGCGTGCGTGACTGAGTCAGCGGGAGCTTAGCAAATCCCTTCCCGTGAACACAATCACCGGTGGCGGGAAGTCTTCTGGAACTGCAGGTCCGCCTCGACCATTTCCTCGGCCAGTTCCTTGAATTTCACCTGGCAGGACCAGCCCAGTTTCTGCCTGGCCTTGGTGGCATCGCCCAACAGCAATTCGACCTCGGCCGGGCGCAGTAACTGCGGATCCAGGACGACGTGCTTACGATAGTCGAGCCCGGCATAGGAGAATGCGGCCTCGGCGAATTCCCTGACCGTATGTTGTTCGCCGGTGGCGATCACGTAATCCTCCGCCTCGTCCTGCTGGAGCATCATCCACATCGCGCGGACATATTCGCGCGCATGGCCCCAGTCCCGCCGGGCATCCAGATTTCCAAGGTGCACCTCCTTGGCCATCCCCAGCTTGATTTTCGCCACATGGGACGTGATTTTTCTCGTCACGAACTCGAACCCCCGCCTCGGCGACTCATGGTTGTAGAGGATGCCGGACCAGGCTTTGATCCCGTAGGCTTCGCGGTAGTTCCTGGTCAGGTCGAAACCCGCGACCTTCGAAATTCCGTAGGCCGACCGCGGATGAAACCTGGTCTGCTCGGTTTGCGGGACCTCGGCGACCTTGCCGAACATCTCGCTGGACGCCGCAAAATAGAACCGGCATTCCGGAGTGGATTCCTTGAGCGCCGCCAGGACATAGTGTGTCCCGTTGATATTGGTATTGAGCGTGGAAAATTCATCCTCGAACGAATAGGCCACGAAACTCTGCGCGGCCAGATGGTAGCACTCGTCCGGCTTGACGTCCTGAAACACACGGAAAATGCTGGGGAAGCTTTCCATCGACGCCGCGTGCAGGCTGAGCCGGTCCTTGAACGGCAGGAGCCGCCACAGCCGGTGCTCCGGATCCTCGATCGCCACCCGGCGCACCATGCCGTGCACCTCGTAGCCCTTCTCAAGCAGCAGTTCCGCCAGGTACGACCCGTCCTGACCCGTAATGCCGGTAATCAACGCACGTTTCATGAGTACCTCCAGGGGTAAAGGGGTAGAGGGATAATAGGGGTAGCAGTAGCCTTTTGTCTCTTCTTCACTCTTTCTCCTCTATTCCTTGTCCCTCTTTTAATTACCCCGCTACACCGCTACCCCTTACCCCTACTACCCCCGTCTTACCGTGCAGCAGCGGGATGCCGTTTACTTGCGTGAAGGATCGTCAACCCCACGACCTCTTTGCCCTCATAGCGGATGATCACATCATCATCCGTGAGCTCGCTATCCGTGGCCACGCTGGGCTTCTTGAAGTTGATGTAGAGCGTGTCCGCTTCCTTGTCATAGGAAGACCATAGATAGCCTTGTGGAGCATGCC
>DASWIN010000240.1:0-1514 GCA_036397655.1 Nitrospiraceae bacterium
CCAGCGTGCACGCCGACCGGTTCGTCGATCGGCTGCCGGCCGGGCTCGAGAGCCCCGTGGCCGAGCGCGGCGCGACGCTCTCGGTCGGACAGAAGCAGTTGCTGTCGTTCGCGCGCGCCCTGGCCTTCGACCCGCGCATCCTGGTGCTCGACGAGGCCACGTCGAGCGTGGACACCGAGACCGAGCTGCTGATTCAGGATGCGCTGCGCGTGCTGATGGCGGGCCGGACGACGATCGCCATCGCGCACCGGCTCTCGACGATTCAGGACATGGACAACATTCTTGTTCTGCACAAGGGCCAGCTGCGCGAGGCCGGCACGCATCAGGAGCTGCTGGCGCGCCGGGGCCTCTACTTCAAGCTCTACCAGCTGCAGTATAAGGACCAGGAGATCGCGGCGGCCGGGTGAGGCAGGCGGCGTCTGAGGCCCGGTGTTCACCCGGAAGAAGCCGCGCACGGCGTGGCTCGCGCGGCCCTGGGGCTTCCCCCTCACCCGGCCTTCGGCCACCCTCTCCCCCTTGCGGGGGAGAGGGGGAGTAGGAATATGTTGCGCATAGGATTGGATCTGGGCGGCACCAAAACCGAAGGCATCGTGATGGACGAGGCCGGCCGGATCCTGCTGCGCGAACGCCTGCCGACGCCGCAGACCGACGGCTACGATGCCATCCTGCAGAACATTTATACGCTGGTGCGAAACCTGGAGAAAAAAACCGGACAGGCCTGCCGCGTGGGTATCGGAACTCCCGGGGCGATTTCCGCGCGCACCGGCTGCCTCAAGAATTCCAACACCGTCTGTCTCAACGGCAAGCCGATAAAAACCGATCTGGAAAAAATCCTCGGCCGACCGATCCGCATCGCCAACGACGCCAATTGCTTCGCACTGTCCGAGGCGCTCGACGGGGCGGGAAAAGGCCATGGCACGGTGTTCGGGGTGATCCTCGGCACGGGCGTGGGCGGCGGTATCGTCTTCCACGGAAAACTGCACGAAGGCCCGCAATGCATCGGCGGCGAATGGGGACACAATATCCTGGAGTCCGACGGCCCGCCCTGCTACTGCGGCAAGCGCGGCTGCGTGGAAACCTTCCTTTCCGGACCCGGCCTGGCGCAGGACTGGCGCCGGCACGGCGGCGATCCGCTGTTCGAGGCCAAAGACATCGTGGTGCTGGCCGAACAGGGCGATACCCGGGCCAAAGCCGCCATGCAGCGCTACTTCGACCGCTTCGGGCGTGCGCTCTCAGTGGTGATCAACATTCTCGATCCCGACGTCATCGTGCTCGGTGGCGGGATGTCCAATATCCCGCGTCTCTACACCGACGGGCGCGACAACGTGGCGCGTTACGTATTCAACGATGAACTGCGCACCAGAATCCTGCCGCATGTCCACGGCGACAGCTCCGGCGTGCGCGGCGCGGCCCAGCTCTGGCCACCACAAGACAGCCAGAACCTGACATAAAAATCTTGATCCGCAGATAAACGCAGATTCATATTAGGATGAACGCGGATGAAACGATAACTG
>DASWIN010000241.1:0-8836 GCA_036397655.1 Nitrospiraceae bacterium
CGTGCCGCTCGAGGAATACATCGAGGCCTTCGTGTTCACGCGGTTCGAGCCGAATGGGCCGGTCAAGCTCAACGACCGGATCAAGATGTCCACGTCGATCATCGACTATATCTTCCGCGAGCTGGCGATCACCTACCTGGGGCGGAACGATCTCGCGCAGGTGCAGGAAGAGGACCTGCGGATGGATTCGATGAAGAAGGACGAGCAGGACCCCGAATGCGTGGACGGAGAGCCGGCGGATGCCGAATCGCTGGCCTCGCTGGCCATCGATACGGACCGCCTGCCCAAACGGCAGGGTGGGGACAGCGGCAACGGGTATGGCAACGGTCACGCGACCAGCGTCGCCCGGATGGAAATGACGAGGGAAACGGTCACGCTCACGGCGGTGCAGACGCAGCGGAAAACGGCCCGGCTCAAGGGCTACGAGGGCGATCCCTGCACGGAATGCAAGCAGTTCACGATGGTGCGCAACGGCACATGCCTGAAGTGTGAAACGTGCGGGGCCACCAGCGGGTGTTCGTGATGGGGTGTTGCCTGGCACGCCGATATGCTCGCGCACCGCGCACACTCAGAAGGTGCTCGCCTCGGGAAAAAGCGCGTCTCGGCGCGCTTGGGGTGGGCGGGTGAGAAGGTAGCGCGCAGTCACGGCATGCCAGGCTCCCCCCTGGAGTATGGGAGTGAAGGAAAAAGAATAGGAGAGTGGAGGGCCGGATGAGCACGATCACGCGCGACATTGTCACGCAGTCCATGCACGACCAGATCGTGAATCTGGTGGCGCAGCGCTGGGCCCGGTCGTGGCAGTGCCAGATCACGATTAATTCGGACGAGGAGCGGGCCAAGTGGGCCGAATCGGACCGGAGCTATGCGGACATTATCGGCTGGACGTTCCGTGCCGGGCGCAACAAGATGGAATGGGTGGCGGAAGTGGAAACGGAAGAGTCGTTGCTGACGGTCGCCACGAGCGGACGCTGGCAGGATGATTTGGGGCTGGGGGTTCCGCTCTTCGTGTTCGTGCCCAAGGGCCGCCGGGTGGATGCCCAAACGTTTGCCCTGCGATCCAACATCACGCTCAACGGAGTCTATGAATACTCCTTCGTCAATGGAGCGTTTCAACTGACGTGACGTGCCGCGCCGTCGGCGCCCTGTATGCATCGGAAAGGGGATGCGGCAAGACACCGCGTCCCCTTTCTCGTTTAGGAACAGGCGAGAAAGTGTATAATTTCCCCGTGGCGGTTGATCGGGCGCAGATCGAACGTGAATGGCGCGTTCGCGGGTTTAGTTGCGGGCTGTGGGTTGACCCGCCGGGGCAAGTGTGGGAAGACTATGTCCATTCGACCGATGAGCTTTTGATGGTTCTGGAAGGCGAGTTGGAGCTGGAGATGCAGGGCCGGACCTTCCGGCCGAAGATGGGCGAGGAAGTGTCGATCCCGGCGCGGATGACCCATTCGGTGCGGAACGTCGGAGGCACGACGGCGCGCTGGCTCTACGGGTATAAGAATACAGGCTAGGGGCAATAGGCTATAGGCAATGGGCAGGATCAAACGTCGCTTTCTGACCTATCGCCCATAGCCCATCGCCTATGGCCTATCTCCGAAGGAGATTATCATGCCGATCGCAACGCAATTTGTGTTGAGTCTGGAGAGCAAGCCGGGGGTGCTGGCGCGGATCGCCAAGGCGTTCGGCTCGAAGAGCGTGAACATCAAGGCCTTCTGTGCCTGGGAGCAGTCCGGCCAGACCGCCGGGAAAGACAATATGCGCGTCGTCGTGTCGGACGTCGAGAAGGGCCGTGCGGCGCTCAAGGCAGAGAAAATTGATTACTACGAAGAGCAGGCGCTCGTGCTGAGCCTCGAGAATAAACCGGGGGCGCTCGGCGATGTGGCACAGCATTTAAGGGATGCCCACATCAACATTACATGCGGCTATTGCACGCCGTCGCGGGAAGGGAAGCGGGCGATCGTGGTGCTGTCGGTGTCCGACGTG
The DNA here is from genome assembly GCA_036397655.1 of Nitrospiraceae bacterium. Classification (GTDB taxonomy): domain Bacteria; phylum Nitrospirota; class Nitrospiria; order Nitrospirales; family Nitrospiraceae; genus 2-02-FULL-62-14. The sequence continues at coordinate 1,981 of DASWIN010000241.1, forward strand.
AAGAAAGCCCAGGAAGTTTTGCGCGGAGAATCTCTGGATGAAATTTGACGGCACCACTCGGCAGTTCCTGGCGCTCGCGCTTCTTTTCCCATTTTTTCTCTTCTACGGCTGCGGAACGTCTTCGGTCGCCCGATATGCCCCCGCTGCCGGTTATCCTGTCGGCTATGTGGAGCGGGGGGAGGCCTCCTGGTATGGCCCGGGGTTTCACGGCCGCAAGACCGCCAACGGTGAAACCTACGACATGCATCAACTAACGGCTGCCCATCGGACTCTTCCCCTCGGCTCCGTGGTTCAGGTCCGGTCCTTGACCACCGGCCGGACGGTGACCGTGCGGGTGAACGATCGCGGTCCTTTCGCCAAGAACAGGATTCTCGACCTGTCCCAGGCCGGCGCCCAAGTGCTCGGCATGATCGGCAACGGAACGGACCGGGTCGAGATCAGGGTGACGGCCTATCAAGGGCGGCCCGGGGCCATGGGGTACCTTCGAGTTCAGGTGGCGTCTTTTGCCGAGCAGGCCAATGCCCAGGCCCTGGCAGCCAGGCTCAGAAGCCAGTATTCAGATGTCCGAATAGAGGCGGTTGAGTTGGAGGTTGGGCGGCGCTATCGGGTCCTTGTTGGTCGCTTTACCTCCGAGCAACAGGCTGAGTCGGTTGCCAACCGTTTGGAAGGTCAGTTTCAGGTCGATCCTTTGGTCGTCAGGGACGACACCTAGCCGGACGCTGACGAGGGCCTCCAACAGTATTCCCTACCGCTAACGTCTTCAATCTACCCCAAGATCTAAACTACTGGAGGAAAATGAACTATCCGCACGCATATGACCAAAGAGGCGGTACAGGCAAGCTTGGTATGCCTTTACGCAGGGGGTGAAGAGGAGGCCTTTATGATCTTGCAGGTTCATAAAATATACCATATCTGATTGTTTTTATTATAGTTTTTAATAGAATTCTTGCACCTTTCATACTCTTTGTGGTACTGTTGCACCTCTAATGAATAGCAGCGGGTCTATACGGTCTAACTTGGTGTCTCTTCCAAGTCTCAAGAGCACTCTCTTGACCCCCTTCCGGATGGCAGGGGGGTATCTCGTCAGGCGATCCCGCCTGGCTGTTCGCCCCTAATCCATCAGATTCCATGGACTTTCTGACTCTCGCCATATTGGTGTTTTTGTCGGCTCTTATCTCAGGGGTTGAGATCGGCTTCTTTTCGGTTAACGAGACCAGACTGCGGGCCCTGGCTGAGGAGGGCGGCAAGCGGGCTACGCTGGCCTTACGGCTCCGGGCCAACCCCCAGCGGCTCCTGCTGACCCTCGAGTTCCTCGACAACCTCGTCAATGTCTGGGCGGCGACGGTGGCGGCCCTGATCACGGTGGATCTCTTTGGCGATGACTATCTTGCCATGACGACCGGCGTCCTGACCTTTGTCCTGATGATTTACGGCGATGTCGTGCCCAAGAGCCTGGCGGCCAGGCACTCCGTGGCGCTGGTCCTGGCGGCCGCCTATCCCGTCTTCTGGCTGGAGCGGTTGTTTTCGCCCATCCGGTTCCTGCTGGAGCCGCTGGTCGACTGGCATACCGGCGGAAAGGGCATGACGGCTCCGTATGTCACCGAGGAAGAATTGAAGATCATGCTCGACGTAGGCAGCAAGGCCGGCTCGATCGAGCATGAGGAAGTCAAGATGATCAAGAACGTCTTCCAGCTCAATGACATCACGGCGAAGGACGCGATGACGCCGCGGATTTATGTGTTCGCGCTGGACGGCAAGTTCCTCCTGAGGGACGTGAAGGACCAACTCTTCAAGTCCAAATTCTCCCGCATTCCGGTCTACGAAGGGACGCTGGACAACGTGACCGGCGTTCTGTACAAGACCATGGCGCTCATGGAGCTGGCGCAGGGTCATGACGACGTGCGGCTGAAGGATATTGCGCAGCCGGTGCCGTTTGTGCCGGGCACGAAGGCCGCCGACGATCTGATGAAACAGTTCCGGCAGGAGCATCGCCACATTGCGGTCGTCGTCAACGAGTTCGGCGGGATGATGGGGATCGTTACGCTGGAGGATCTGCTGGAAGAGGTTGTCGGCGAGATCATGGATGAGACCGACATCACCGAAGAATTGATCAAGCGGGTCGGCAAGAACCAGATCCTGGTCCACGGCCGGACCGAGGTGCGGCGCATCAATGAATTCTTCAAGACGGAATTCGAGGACGAATCCAATACGATCAGCGGGTTGATTCAGCAGCGACTCGGGCGCATCCCGGTCGTGGGGGAGGAGATCCGTGTGGGACCCTGCCGCCTGGTCGTGCACGAAGCCGACGCCAGGTCCATTAAGAGCGTGCAGCTTTTCAAGGAGGAGCAGGCCGGTACTCCGGCTGAACCTTCCGGGAAGCGTCAGCCGGAGGACGCGAAACAGACGGTGACACACCGCAGTTTCTTCTTCTAGGTTTTCTCCAGCAGATCGGTAAACTCCGCCTCCGTCAGGATTCGCACACCAAGCTTCTTGGCCTTATCAAGTTTAGAACCGGCCTCGTCGCCGACCACGACGTAGTCGGTCTGCTTGCTGACACTCGAAGCAGCCCGCCCGCCCAGTTGTTCCACCCGGCGCTTTGCTTCGTCCCGGCTGAATCGCACCAGCCCGCCTGAAAAGACAAAGGTACTTCCCGCGAACGGCCGCCCCGACTGACTTGCTTCCGGGACGGATTCGATCACGAGCCCGAGGTCGCGCAATCGCCGAATGACCTGCCGGTTATGGTCTTCCTTGAAAAACGACTCGAGACTGGCGGCAATCTCCGGACCGATCTCGTGGACCTGTTCATACGTCTTCCGGTCGGTGGCCATGATGTCATCCAGAGTCTTGAAGTGTTCGGCGACGACGCGGGCGATGTGCTGGCCCACCTGGCGGATGCCGAGTCCCATCAGGAAACGTTCGAGCGAGACCCGCTTGCTGTGCTCGATGGCGTTCAACAGGAGGGTGGCGGACCGTTCGGCGAATCCCTCCAGCGTCAGTACCTGTTCTTTCGTGAGGGTGTAGAGATCGGCGAGGGTCTTGACCAGGCCGTGTTCGACGAATTGGGCGACGGTCTTTTTCCCCAACCCTTCGATGTTCAGCGCGCTCTTGGAGGCGAAGTGTTCGATGGCGCCTTTGAGCTGCGCCGGGCAGGCGGCCTGGCCGGTGCAGTAGTAATGGGCGCCTTCCCGCGCGACGGCCGAATCGCAGACCGGGCAGCGGTCCGGCATCCGGAACGGCCGCGCTCGTTGTTGCCCCGGTACCTCGATCCGTTCCGCGATGGCGGGAATGACGTCGCCGGCCCGCTCGACCTTCACCGTATCACCGTCTCGAATATCCTTGCGCGCCACTTCATCGGCATTGTGCAGCGTGGCGCGGCTGATCGTCACGCCGCCGACTTCGACCGGGTTCAACAGTGCCAGGGGAGTCAGCGTTCCGGTTCGTCCGACCGAGACGATGATCGTGTGGATCTTCGTGATTTCCTTGCGGGGCGTGAATTTGTAGGCGAGGGCCCAGCGGGGGCTCCGGGATTTTACGCCGAGCCGTTCCTGCCAGTCCCGGCGGTTCACCTTGACGACGATGCCGTCGATCTCGTACGGCAGGTTGTCACGCATGACCCCGATCTCGCGGTGGAATGCGATGACCTCTTCAATGGTCGCGCACTGTTTCCGGTGCGCGGGGACCGGGAGGCCCCAGCGGACAAGCGATTCCAGTTCCTCCCAGTGTGTCGGGAGCAACGGGCCTGACTGTCCCATGATCTCGTAGCAGGTGACGACCAGCGGCCGCTCGGCGGTGATCCTCGAGTCCAATTGGCGGAGCGAGCCGGCGGCGGCGTTGCGGGGATTGGCGAAGGCGTCCTCTTCGCGTTCGGTGATGCGACGGTTGAGAGCCTGGAAATCGTCCAGACGCATGTAGACTTCGCCCCGCACCACGAGCCGGGCGGGCGGATGGGCGTCGGATTGCAGGTGCAGGGGGAGCGAGCGGAGCGTCCTGAGATTGATCGTCACATCCTCGCCGGTGGTCCCGTCTCCTCGCGTCGATCCCCGGACGAAGAGGCCTCCCTCATAGACCAGTTCAACCGACAGCCCGTCGAACTTTGGCTCAACGGTGTAGTCGATTCCGAATTCACCCAGCTCTTTCTGCATCCGTTTATCGAAGGCCAGCACATCCGCGCGGTCGAGGATGGAGTCCAGGCTCAGCATCGGCCGCTCGTGCCGCACCTTTTTTAGTTGCTCGAGGGGCGGCGCCCCAACGCGCTGGGTCGGGGAATCCGTGGTCACGAGCTCAGGATGGGCGGCCTCCAGGTCGCTCAACTCGCGGAAGAGACGATCGTACTCCGCATCGGAGATTTCAGGCCGGTCTTTGACATAATAGAGGAAATCATGCCGGCGGATTTCGTTTCGAAGGGTGTCGATCCGGGCCTGGGCGTCACGTCTGTCCATGCATGAATCCGTGGGTGGAAACTCAGGGCGGCAAACCGTAGCACAGCGCCGGGAAGGGGTCAAACCTGCGTGCCGCCCCTATCCTGGCATTATATTTAGTGTTTTCTTTGACTTTCGAGCCGCCGGGCTCTATCCTTGCGTTATTGGAAACAGTGTGGGTGAAGAAGGAGCAGGTGATCTATGGCATATGAGACGGTTGTGAGACTCGCTGCGGTCGGCTGCATCGGCATGTTGATGACCGGCTGCGTGATGGCCGAGAAGTACGAAGCGGAAAAATCCAGGAGCCTGAATTTTCAGCGGCTGCTGGCGCAGGAGGAAAAGCGCACTGGCGATCTGGATGCCGAGCTCAAGCAGGTCAAGTCCCAGGCGAGCGAACTGGAAGGGCGCAACAGGGAGATGGCGGCGCAGATCCAGGCGGTCCGCGAGCAATTGGCCAGCATTCAGGAGGAAGCCGCCGCCTCCCGCGAAGCGGACAGCATGCGCGCGCAGATGAGGGGCGAATCGAAGACGAAGAAGGCCAAGAGGAAGGCCAAGGCCGGCGCGCCGCCGGCCCCTGTTCCCGCACCAGAGGACGCCGTCCAGGCTCCTTCCTTTGCCCAGGACATGGCCGGGACTGCATCGCCGGTGCATGTCGTCGAGGCCGGTGAAACTCTTTACCGGATCGCGAGACAAAACGGCATCTCGGTCCAGCAGCTCAGGGATTGGAACAATCTGAACAACGACGTCATCGAGGTGGGCCAACAATTGGTGGTCACTCCTCCCTAGCTGCAGCAGGATGCTGAATAACCTTCCGGCCTCCATACATGACAGCTTCGCAGGCGATCGCGAGTAGTAACCAGCATATCCCTCAGGATGGTCAAAAAGGCCGTCCAGCGCGGCCGCAGCGAGCGAGGGGGCGAAGCGTACTTTTTTCAGTACGTTGAGGCTCCGGCGATGCGAGAACAAAGCTGGCGGCATTTTTCAACATCCTGCTAACGTATGTGGACACGAGATGCAACTGTCCGGTTATTCCCTCAACTTTGACGAGTTCCGCACCCTTGCCTCGCAGGGGAATCTGATCCCTCTGTACAAAGAGATTCTCGCCGATTTCGAAACCCCCGTTTCCGCCTTTACGAAGATCGATCACGGTCCGTCCGCCTACCTGCTGGAAAGCATCGAAGGAGGGGAAAACTGGGCCCGGTATTCGTTTCTCGGCAGCGGGTCGCCGGTTGTCATCCGCGAGGATAGCGGTGATGTCGTCATCACGAAAGGCTCGAAAGTCCGGCGCCTGCCGATGGGAGGAAATCCCCTGGACCGGGTCAGGGACGTGCTCGCGGCCTACCGGCCGGTGACGGTGCCCGGTTTGCCGCGGTTCGTCGGCGGCGCCGTCGGGTATCTCGGCTATGACGTCGTGCGGTATTTCGAAGACATTCCGCCGCGCCGCAAGGACGCCCTCGGCCTCCCGGAGTTTGCCTTCCTGATCACGGATACGCTGCTGATCTTCGACAACGTGGCCCAGACCATCAAGGTCGTGGCCAACGCGCATGTGCCGTCCGGCAAGGACGGCGACCTGCGCCGGGCCTATGCCGACGCGACCAGCCGGATCGAAAAAATGATCGGCCGCCTTCGCCGGCCGCTTCGTCGGGGGAAGCCCAAGCGGCGCCATAAGCCGCTGGCCTTCACGTCCAACCTGAGCCGCGCCGATTTCGAAAAGATGGTGACGCGGAGCAAGGAGTACATCAAGGCCGGCGATATTTTCCAGGTGGTGCTTTCGCAACGGTGGGAAGCCAACATCCAGACGACGCCGTTGCAGATCTATCGTGCACTGCGGCTCGTCAATCCGTCGCCATACATGTACTATCTTCGGGTGGGCGGGGTGGAGCTGGTGGGGTCCTCGCCGGAGATTCTCGTGCGGTGCGAGGACGGCACCGTGTCCGTGCGTCCGATTGCGGGCACCAGGAAGCGTGGAGAGACGCACGAGCAGGACCTGGCGCTGGAAACGGAATTGCTCGCGGACGCCAAGGAGCGGGCCGAGCACGTCATGCTGGTGGATCTGGGCCGGAACGACGTCGGGCGGGTAGCGCGCAAGGGGTCCGTCCGGGCGAACACGCTCATGCGTGTGGAACGCTACTCGCACGTAATGCACATCGTCTCCGATGTCGTCGGCGATCTGGATCCCTCGCAAACGATGTATGATGTCATGACGGCCTGTTTCCCGGCCGGGACCGTATCCGGCGCGCCGAAGATCCGGGCCATGCAGATCATCGAGGAACTGGAGCCGACGAGGCGGGGCCCCTATGCCGGCGCCGTGGGGTATTTCAGTTTCTCCGGCAACATGGACACCTGCATCAACATCCGGACGATCGTCATCAAGGGACGCCAGGCCTATATTCAGGCCGGCGCTGGAATCGTCGCCGATTCGGTCCCGGAGCGGGAAT
>DASWIN010000242.1:0-4650 GCA_036397655.1 Nitrospiraceae bacterium
CTTCCTTGGATTTGTTCGCCTTCAGGTACAGCTTGCTGAGAGCCAGGTAGTCGGCCACGGCGTTGCTGACCAGCCCTCGTTCCGCGTTGAGATCGGCAAGGAATTTATATGCGGCAAACTGGTTGGGGTCGATCTTGAGGACTTTCTTGAAGACGGCGATGGCCTTCAGGGCCGCCCCTCCGGTGCGAAAGGCCGCGGCCGCTTTGAAATAGGCCTCGACTGCATCGTTGGTTGCGTTCTTTTTAAGATACAGATCGCCGATGGCATTATAGGGTGTGCCGTCGTTCGGCGAGAGGTCGGCCAGTTTCTTCCACTCGGCAATCGCCTCTGCGATCTTTCCCTGCGCCGCATACTTCTGGGCGTTGTCGAGGACTGCGCTTTTATCGAGTGCCACCGCGCCCCTTTCAGCCTTGAGATGTCTTGCTGCCAGAGTAAAGGGACCGCCGTCATCTTGTCAAGAAAACGGCCTGTTGCGGCGCGGATGTAGGGATAATTTATCGGGACGGCATCCTGGAAGACGACTCTGAAACAACAACGGGTCCGCAGCATCTGCTGCGGACCCGTTGCCACGGAACTCCGTACCGTGTTCCGCCGGACTAGGCCGACATCTTTAACACGTTCGCCGCCTGTGGTCCCTTGGCCCCCTGGACAATATCAAACTCGACACTTTCGCCTTCTTTCAGTGTCTTGAATCCCTCTCCCTGGAGCGCAGAGTAGTGCACAAAGACGTCCTCTCCATTTTCGAGCCGGATGAAACCAAACCCCTTCCGATCGTTAAACCACTTGACGGTGCCTTTGCTCCTCACGCGCCCCTCCTTTCCTCAACCTGATGGGCGATGGCAACCCCACCACGCCTTCCCAAGCGGACAAAAAAATACCGCAGAAGGAGACTTCCTCCTGCGGCGCTTGCAACACGGTGACGATCCGCATGTGTATCCTGGAACACTGAAAAATTTCGGGCAAGCATTTAACACAGGGGGGTGGGGCTGTCAAGCCCTCTTTTACGTATCCACACGGTTCCTGCGGGTCACGAGGCCCTGAGTCGGCATCGCCGTTTAATTTACAAGCCGTTGGAAATCCCGTATATTTTCCCTGCCGTACGAACATGTCCGTGGAGCAAGCGTGAGAAAGATCCTCGACCGGTACATCTTCGCCGAGCTGATGGCGCCCTTCCTCATTAGCCTCAGCGCGCTCTGTTTCGTGATGCTGACCAAGGAACTGTTGCGCCTGGTCGAACTGCTCGTTTCGAAAGGCGTCGGGATGGCCGCTGTCATCAAGGTTTTTCTCCACCTCATGCCGTCCTTTCTTGTCCTGACACTGCCCATCGCCGGCATCATCGCCTCGATCACGGCCTTCGGCCGGCTCTCCTTCGACAAGGAACTGGTCGCCATGCGGGCCTCCGGCCTCAGCCTCCTGCGCCTGTCCCGTCCCGTCCTGCTGTTCTCCTGTCTGGTCTTTGGCCTGACCCTCGCCCTCTCCCACTGGGGCCAGCCATGGACGAGCGTCTCGCTGAAAAAACTGGCCATGAACCTGCTGCGCGACAAGCTGACCCTGGCGCTGGACCGGGGGGTCTTCAACGAGCCGGTCCCGCACATGGTGATCTACGTTTCCGACAGCCATACCGGCCCGTTCCGCCGGGGCATCTTCATTGCCGACGATCGCAATCCGGCTGACAGCCGGGTCATCGTCGCCGGCAATTACACGCTGCTCACCGATCCCGGCAACAGCCAGATCGGCCTGCGTCTTCTCAACGGCACCGTGCATAGCCGTCCCAGCGACCTTGAGCAGTACCATCAAGTCTCGTTTTCGACGTACGATCTGAAACTGAGCCTCGACCACAGCATTTACACCGCCGTGGACGAACGCCCTTCGCGCGAGGAGGTGCTGGCCCAACTCGAGCGCACGAACTGGCGGGACCCCGGCGCCCTGCGCCGCCTGATGGAATCCTACAAGGACCTGGCCTTCCCCACCGCCGCCCTGATTTTCGGCATTCTCGGCGTGCCCGTCGGCATCGTCTCCAAGCGGTCCGGACGCATCGGCGGGTTTGCCGTCGGCGTGGGCATCGTCATCGCCTACTATGTGCTCAACGTACTGTGCGAATTTTTCGTGACGACGTTGGTGCTCCCGCCCTTTGCCGGAGCGTGGCTGCCGAACGCGCTGTTCTTCGTCGTCACCGTGCTCCTGTTCATTCGCGTAAACCGCCAATAACGACCATGTCGATCCTCTTCCGATACATGTTGCGCGAGCAGGCCAAGGTCTTCGGGATGTGCCTGGCCGGACTCATGACCGTCTACCTGGTCGTGGATTTCTTCGAAAAAGTCCGCCGGTTCATCCGGTACGACGTCGAGCTCCTCACGCTGGCCGAATACTTTGCGCTGAGAACGCCGGCGATCTTTTTCCAGATCGCCCCCCTGGCCGTCCTCATGGCCACGCTCCTGTCACTCGGGGTCTTGTCCCGCAACCGCGAAATCACCGCCATGCGGAGCTGCGGGATCAGCCTGATGCGGATCGCCACTCCCTTCTTCCTCTTCTCGGTCGCTGTGGCCTGCGTCCTGTTCCTCTTCAGCGCCGTCATCATTCCCCTTGCCGCGGCCAAGGCCGACTACGTCAAGACGGCCAAGATTGAAAAAAAACCCGCCGGACCCGCATTCAAGACGGACCGGTCCTGGATTCAGATCGGGGACCGGACACTGATGAAGTTCGACCTTGTGGAGCCGGACGGCTTCACACTGCACGGCGTGAGCCTGTACCAACTGGGAGAGGAATTCCGGCTGATACGGATGACCGAAGCCGCCGGCGCGCACTACACGGCCCAGGGATGGGTGTTGCTGGACGGAACCCACCGGATACTGCTGCCGGACGGTGTCGTGCAGGTCGAAGCGTTCGAGCAGGCCCCGATTCCGCTGTCACAAACCCCCGAGGATTTCAGAACCTGGCTGTCCAGCGAAACGGAAGAGATGACGCTGGCGGACCTTCAGACCTACATTGGCCGGCTTCGCAAGGACGGCTACAACGTGGCCAGGTTCCTGACCGACTATCATGGAAGGATCGCCTTCCCCTTCGTCAGCGTCGTCATGGCCACGGTTGGGATCGCCCTGAGCCTCAGGCAAAGCGGCGTCCGCGGACGCGGCATGGCGATGGGGATCGGCCTGGCGCTTGCGATCGGTTTTCTGTACTGGACCGCCCATTCGGTGGCCATCGCGCTGGGGCACAGCGGCGCCCTCGCGCCGCTGATGGCCGGCTGGCTGGCCAATCTGTTGTTTGTGTCCTTTGGATCGGCGCTCCTTCTTCAAACCAGGCACTAGCACAAGGTTGACGGCACGAAATGCATAGAGTAAAAAGAACGGAGACGTGACCAACTCAATCGTGTGTCTCACCAGCGCGCGCGCTCGGATTTCCCCATGAACCAGCGGGTCGTCATCACAGGTCTCGGCGCCGTCTCTCCAATCGGCATCGGGACCGGACAATTCTGGAAGGCGGCACTGGAGGGCCGCTCCGGGATCAGCGCCGTCCGCCCGTTCGACGACCTGCCGCTGGACGCCTACCGCTCGCGCGTGGCCGGCCAGATTCACGACTTCACGCCTGCGCAGTACCTCGACGGACCACACGTGGACCGGGTGGACCGGTACGCACAGTTTGCACTGGTGGCGGCCAAGGAAGCGCTCGCAGACTCCGGGCTGCGCATCGAACGCCTGAACCCCCATCGCATCGGCACTATCGTCGGCGCCGGCATGGGCGGCATGGTCATGGGCGAGCGGGAGATCACCCAGCTTTACCGCAGCCAGAAACCCAACCGCGTCCACCCGAATTTCATCCCGACCATCACCCTTAATTCGGCCTCCGGCATCGTCGCGATGGCCCATGGCGCCAAGGGCCCGAACCTGACCATTTCAACCGCCTGTTCGTCCAGCGCGCACGCCATCGGCCAGGCATTGCTCACCATCCGGGCCGGGCGGGCGGACGCCGTCATCACGGTCGGCGCCGACGCCAGCATCACACCGCTGGTCTTCGCCGGGTTCTGCTCGCTCCGCGCCCTGTCGACCAACTTCAACCACGCTCCCGAGAAGGCCTCGCGCCCCTTCGACCGGTCGCGGGACGGGTTCGTGATGGGCGAAGGCGCCGGAGCCCTGATTCTCGAGTCGCTGACCCACGCCAAGAGGCGCAAGGCCCGCATCTACGCCGAGGTAGCGGGCTACGCCGCCACCAGCGAGGCCTATCACATGGTGATTCCACGCGAAGACGGATTGGAAGTCGCCGAGACGATGGCCCTGGCTCTGCGCGATGCGAAGATACGCCCCAGCCAGGTGGACTACATTAATGCCCATGCCACCTCGACGCCCATCGGCGATGCGGTGGAGATCAAGGCGCTCCGCCATCTCTTTAAGTCCCGGGCGGACCGGATCCTGATCAATGCGACCAAATCCCTGATCGGCCATACGCTCGGCGCCGCCGGTGCGTTGGGCGGCGTGGCCTGCGCCCTGGCGCTGGAGACAGGGCAGATCCATCCGACGCTCAACTACGAGGACCCTGATCCGGCCTGCGCCCTCCCGGGCATCTCGACACACGTGCAGGAGCGTCCCATCAAGATCGCACTCTTGAATGCCTTCGGCTTCGGCAGCAATAATGCCGCCGTGGTCTTTAAGAAGTATG
>DASWIN010000243.1:0-3786 GCA_036397655.1 Nitrospiraceae bacterium
GAGGGGAGGGGCGGGATTGCCTGCGCTGCGTGCGGCCACGGCACCCGCGCTATGGAACGCCTCGAGCGCAATCGGCGGCCTCTGGTATTCGGGTCCGACAGTGCAGCCGGAAACACCCGATCCCATGGTAACGCCCATCGCAGCGATCGTGCTCGGGCTCCTGCGGGACGGCATCTCGGCCGACGCTCGCGCGACCATGAGAGGCACGGCGGTCCGCCTCCAACTATTCCGCAGGGCCGATTTGGGCGAGCGGCTGGTTCGCGGGACGCCGGCCCCAGGCGCCGCCGAGCGCGGCTGCTGCCGAGAGGAGGCCGTAGGAGACTGCCGCCAGGGCGATGATCTGGAACAGGGTCGAAAGGCCGGCGCCGAACCAGGTGACCACCCACAAGCCGATGAAGGCTGCAATGATCATGCGCACGGTGCCGGCCAGAACGGGAAACACGACGCGCTTCGCCCCTTGGCTTGCAAAGTAGAGCGCCAGGCCCAATCCGACGGCGCCGTAGACTGGCGCGACGTTCCGCAAATAGAGGGTGCCCATCGCCAGCACCTTAGGATCATCGCTGAACAGGCCGATTGTCCGTCTCAGTCGCGGGTGCTGGCGCCTGGGTGATGCGCGCCTTCCTCGCTCAGGACCCTAAGTGCCACCCGCTCAAACGTGCCCACAGCTCCTGCCACCTAGAGCAAAACAGGATGTCGTAGATGTCGACCTCAGACCGGCAGCCCGTTCTGCTTTCGCAGCCTCTTGTCGAATGCGGATGCGGGGACGAAACGGCGTAGGAAACTGACCTGGCGCACCATTTTTCCTGCCGCATAGCGCCTCTTCGGAACGCAATCGGTCGCTGCCTTCAAGACCGTCGTGGCTACAACTTCGGGCGCATCGCCTGTTTCCATCGCTTTCCGCAGGATCACATTCATGCCGGCGCGTGCAGAGTCATAGATATCAAGCAACTGATCTGGCCTGGCGAGATTTACTTCGAATGACGTACGGGTATAGGCGGGGTGGCCCCTGAGCGCCAGGATTGTGAAGAGGGCTCCAAGCCCGCCGATACAGCGCACTGCGTTGGCGGATGGGCCGTGGTTCAAGATCGAAAGCGCGGACATCACGGCTTCCTGCGCACGATCAGGCATGTCGACGTGCCATGGGCGTGGAGCCTGCCTTGCGGGTCCTCGATCCTGCCCTCCAGCGTGATGACGGTCCGGCCACGCGAAACCACATGGCCGGTGACGTGCATTACGCTGGACTCGATGGATATCGGGCGGACAAATTTGGCGGTCGTTTCGTGTGACGGACAGATCTCGCCAGGCGAGAGAGTAGTCTGTGCGGCAAGCGCCATGGCGGTGTCGAGCATCGTCATGATCCAGCCGCCGTGGACGGTATTCGTCAGATTGCAAAAGCGCGGCTCGGGGGTGGCTCGGAGTCCGACCTTGCCTTCCTCAGGCGGAAGCAAGGTGAAGGGGAACGTTTCCGCCATTGATGGAGGGAGGATGCTTCCGTCTGCCAGTCCCGCAACGAGCTCGAGTCCGGAGCGTCCCGTTAACTCGGAGATAGAAGCAGTTGCGTTGCGCGCCTCGGTCGGAGAACCCGTCGTCATTGGAGCGGTCCTTGTGCGGCATCGCTGGCGGACGACGCCATCTGCACGCTGTTGGCGGCCGCTTGCAGGAACCGCTTTGACAGCCGCTCGTCGTTGACCGTCCGTGAGAGGGTCAGCGCTCCGACCATCGTCGAGAGAATGGCCATGGCCTTGCCATTGGGCTCCTCGCCGTCGGTCTCGCCAATCAAACGGCCGAGCATTTCAAGATGCACCTTGATGCCGCCTTCGAACGACGCTTTCACGTCAGTGCCCTGTCTAGCAACATCCGAGCCGAGCGCGACGATGGGGCAGCCGTCCCTCCTTTCTTCGCGATGCTCCGTGCTGAGGTAGAACGCGAGCACCGCGCCAAGCGGATCCTCAGGATTCGCCTCGACCGCGGCCGACCATCGGCGGGTGGCGCTCTCCAATGCGCGCCTGGACGCCTGTGCCGCCAGGTCCTCCTTTGACGCGAACTGCTTGTAAAACGCGCCTTGGGTCAGCCCCGCACCCTTCATCAGATCCTTGATGCCGATGCCATCAAAGCCGCGCTCCCGAAAAAGGCGACTTGCCACATCGATCACGGTTTGGCGGTTTTTCGCGGCCTGAATGCGACTCACGCGCATCGTCAATCTCCTTTTTAGCTTGCATTCGTAATCTATATCATATATAGAGTACGGATGCAATCTATTTTGACATGAGGTGATGGGCATGAAAAAGAGACCCGATATCGTGCTGGGGAGCACCCTGATCGTGGTGTTAGGGGTGGCCGCATTCGTCACACTTTCCATTCCCACGCAGGAAGCTTCTGCCGTGGGCGATCCGAGGCAGGAACCACCGATCGTCAGACTGGTGACAGCCGCGCCGGTGACCGGATCCGAACGCAGCTTCACGGGCATCATTGGGGCGAGGGTGCAGAGCAACCTCGGCTTTCGCGTCGCCGGTAAGATCGTGGAACGGCGTGTGAATGTCGGTCAGCAGGTCAAAGCCGGTCAGCCGCTGATGCGGATCGACGAAACCGACCTTCGCCTCGCGCTCACGGCGAAACGCAAGGCTGTCGTCGCGGCACGCGCATCTGTCGGTCAGTTGGACGCGGATGAACGGCGATACGCCAAGCTGGTGAGCGACGGATCGGTTTCCCGACAGCGCTACGAGCAGGCGAAGGCCGCGTCGGATACAGCCAAGGCGCAACTCGCCGCCGCTGAAGCCGAAGCACGGGTCGCGGAGAACGAGGCGACCTACTCTGTCCTGGTGGCGGACGCGGATGGAACGGTCATCGAAACACTTGGCGAGCCGGGGCAGGTCGTCTCTGCGGGCCAGACCGTGGTCCGGCTTGCCCAGGCCGGCCCCCGCGAAGCCGTGGTCGCGCTTCCCGAAACAATCCGGCCGGTGATCGGCTCGGTGGCCGAGGCCGGCGTGTATGGGGGCAATGGGCGGCGGTATACGGCACATCTCCGGCAATTATCGGACTCCGCCGATGCCCAGACCCGTACCTATGAGGCCCGCTATGTGCTTGACGGTGAGGCCGCGGCGGCACCGCTTGGCGCGACGGTAACCATTCGGCTTGCAAGCCAGGCGAAGCAGCCGGAAGTCCAGGTGCCACTGGGAGCCGTGCTCGATGACGGCGAGAAGACCGGCGTTTGGGTCTTGGACCGCTCCACCTCGACCGTACACTTTCGGCCCGTCAACCTTGTTCGTGTGACCAGCGAAACCGCCGTGATCTCTGGACTGAGCTCTAGCGATCCGATTGTTTCGCTCGGCGCTCATCTCTTGCGGGAGGGCGCTCGCGTCAGGACTGCGTCTGAAAGCAGGGGCAACTGATGAACCTCAATCTTTCCGCGATCGCCGTTCGCGAACGCGCCGTCACCCTGTTCTTCATCCTCCTGCTGGTGGCCGCCGGCGCCTACGCTTTCGTCATGCTCGGACGGGCGGAGGACCCCAACTTCACCATCAAAACCCTGACGGTCACGACGGCATGGCCGGGCGCGACGGCGCGCGAGATGCAGGACCTCGTCGCCGAACCATTGGAGAAGCGTCTTCAGGAGCTGACCTGGTACGACCGGGTGGAGACAACCACACGCCCCGGCTATGCGTATATGACGGTTACACTGAAGGACAGCACACCGCCATCTGTCGTGCAGGAGGAGTTCTACCAGGCCCGTAAGAAACTCGGGGACGAAGCACGCAACCTGCCGTCAGGCGTCTTCGGCCCCTTCGT
>DASWIN010000244.1:0-2542 GCA_036397655.1 Nitrospiraceae bacterium
CCTCCCGCACGACCCGGTGATCGTCGGCAATTAAGACTTTTATTTTTTCCATTCCGTCCGGCCTCCTTCTCTGTGCGCCCGCATTATTCACGAAGGGTTCTACTGCACCCGCCGATACGCCTCACGGCAGAGTGTTAAGCCGGTTATGCCCGTTAATGCCGTTAACGGTGAAACGGGCCGAACGGGCTCAACCGGCTCAACAAGTGGGCGGTTTCGTCACGAACCATCGCGAATAATGCGGGCTAGCGGCACGGTGATCAACACCCGCGTCCCCTTGCCCTTCTTGGATTCGATCACAGCCTGCCCGCCCACCAGCCGCGCGCGCTCCAGAATGCCCCGCAGCCCGAAATGGTCCCATTTCTCCGGATCACGCGAAACCGACTCGACATCGAAACCCACGCCGTTGTCCACGATCGTGGCCGTCATCGTCTCCTTGCCGATCGCGATCTGCACCGCCACACGATCCGCCCGGGCGTGTTTCTGCACGTTGCTGAGCGCTTCCTGGATGATGCGGAACAGGAAGACCTTCGTCTTGGGGAAGAGCGTCGCCTCGTCGCCGGCGACCGAAAACTCCGTCTTGATATGGGACTGGCTTTCGTAGGACTTCAAATAGTTCGTCAGGGCCGGGATCAATTCCATTTTGTCGTAGTGGACGGGGCGCAGGTTGACGATCACCTGCCGCGCTTCCTGGATCGCCGTCTTGAGTTCCGCCTTCGTCTGCCGCAGCGCCTCCAGGCCGGCCGCCAGGTCCTTCTTGAGCAGCTCCTGGCATAAGTCGAGCTTGAAATTCAGCCCGGCAAGACTCTGCACGAGGCCGTCGTGAATTTCGCAGGCAATCTGCGTCCGCTCCTCCGAGACCGCCGTCTCGGATTCCTTGACGTACAGCCGGTACAGGGTCTGGTACTGGTTCAGGGTCCGTTCGATTTCCCCGGTGGCCCGGATGCGCGCCTCGATGAGCTGCCACATGAACTTGGCACTGGCGCCTCCGATGATCGTAACGCCCATCCGGTGGAAGTCCAGCAGCACACGCCCGACCTCCGGGCTGCCGCTCACGTCGATGACCAGGTCCACCCGTTCTATTTCGAGCAGTTCGCGGTAATCGCGGGTCACGGGAATATGCAGGCCCCTGGCGAGCTTGAGCCCGACAGCCTTGGGATTGATCTCCGCGATGCCGACGATGCGGACGAGCGGGTCCTTCGCGAAAATCTCCATCAGCGCGGTTCCGCCCCTGCCGGCGCCGATGATCGCCACGTGCGTCACCGACACCGTGCCGCGTTTTGTTCTCGCCGTCTTCGTGCGTTTGGGTTTGCTGGGGGTCATGTCGCTAACAAGGCTCAGGTTTAGGCTGAGGCTGAGACAACCACACTTCGGTCGCTCACCTTAACCCCGACCTCAACCTTCCCGGTGCTGGAAGACGTTTTCAACATCGTGAGTCTAACACGGAACAAGGAACAGGATGGAGTGGAAACGGGGCTACTTCTTCTCGCGCTCGCGGGCCAGGGCCTTCAGCTCGTCCATGAACTGGTCGATGTCCTTGAACTCCCTGTAGACGGACGCGAACCGGACGTAGGCGACCTGGTCGAGGTTGTGCAGTTCTTTCATGATTTCCTCGCCGACCGCCCGGCTCGGAATTTCGGTCTCGCCCATCTCCTGGATGCGCTTCTCAATCCGGTCCGTCACGGCTTCGATCGTGGCCACGCTGATGGGGCGTTTTTCGCAGGCTTTCTTGAGGCCGCTGAGGATCTTGGCGCGGTCGAAGGGCTCGCGCCGCCCGTCCTTCTTGACCACCATGGGGAGGCTTTCCTCGATGCGCTCGTAGGTCGTGTAGCGGCGCTTGCACGAGAGGCACTCGCGGCGGCGGCGAATCAGTTCGCCTTCCTTGGCCATCCGCGAATCAACGACTTTATCTTCGAGATCGTCGCAAAACGGACATTTCACGGGCGACCGCCCAGGTCAGGGTTCATCGCGATGCCTTGTAGGCATAAATGAACGGGAACTTTTTGCACAGCGCCTTGGCCTGGGCGCGGACCTCGCTCTGGATTTTCACATCCTGCGGCGCCTGCAGCACGCGGTCGATCAGCGCCACGATCCTGGCCATGTCCTTTTCCTTCATGCCTCTGGTCGACACGATCGGCGACCCGATGCGGATGCCGCTGGCCACCGCCGGCGGCTTCTCGTCGTAGGGCACCGCGTTCTTGTTCACGATGATCCCGGACAAGTCGAGCGCGGTTTCCGCTTCCTTGCCGGTCACGCCCCTGCTGTTCAGGTTGACCAGCATCAGATGGGTATCCGTGCCGCCTGAGACGACCTTGTACCCGCGCTCCATCAACGCCGCCGCCAGCGCCCCGGCATTCGCGACGACCTGTTGCTGGTAGCGCTTGAACGACGGCGAGAGGGCTTCCTTGAAGGCCACCGCCTTGGCCGCGATCACGTGCATCAGCGGCCCGCCCTGCATCCCGGGGAACACGATCTTGTCCACCGCCTTGGCCTGCTCCGCCTTGCACATGATGACGCCGCCGCGGGGTCCGCGCAGCGTCTTGTG
>DASWIN010000245.1:0-8404 GCA_036397655.1 Nitrospiraceae bacterium
TCCCGGCGAAAATTTCCGACGCACAGGGAACGCTCGTCGGCCCGCGCGGCCGGCGTGGTGCGCCACCTGATCGAGGAAGGCGGGGTTGACCAGTCCCTCCTGTCGGCGGTAGGCTACGCGGACACCAAGCCGGTTGCGAGCAACGATTCGGAGGAAGGCCGCAAAGCCAGCCGCCGGATCGGGATTATAATGCGGCCGAGCCTACCCATCACCGTTGCAGGCGAGTGACGCGACGCACCAAGGCCTGGGATGCGAATCTTGCTGCAGCGGCGCACCCAATGCCAGGGACAGGATCCGGTGAAGAGGAACTCGTGGTTGGGCTTCTTGACGTCGACTGTTTTCCTGGTCCATGATCACGGCATGAGGGAGGGCACAGTGGGGAGAGGCCTCATGGCCGGGATGCTGCTGGGGCTGATGCTCAGCGGGTGCGTCAGCGCTGGAACGCACGAGCAGACGCTTGCCGAGCTGGACAAAACAAAGACAGGGTTCGAGAACTTCAAGAAACAGACGGCCGGGCAAATCGACGCTTTGCAGAAGGGCCTGAAGGACACCGTCCAGGCCCTCGAAGACGCCAACCTCCGCGTTGCTGCCCTGGAGCAAGAGAAGGGCCGGCTCACGGCGGATCTCACCCAAACCCGCGACCAGGCGAACGCCCTGTCGGCAAAACTGGAAGCCGAACAGGCACGGGCCGCCACGCTGGAGCAAGAGAAGCGGCAATTGCTGACGACGATCAGCCAGCACGAGGAACGGCTCAAGGCGGAGGAGATTGAGCAAGCCGACAAGGAGGAGGAGATTAAACGCCTGAGCCAGGCCCAGGCGGACCTGACCAAATCCCTGGAAGTCGAAATCGCCAAGGATGAAGTCGAGATTCAACAGATTCACGACCGGCTGACGATTAAGATGATCGACAAATTGCTCTTCGACTCAGGCCAGGCGGACCTGAAGCCTGCCGGGCTCAAGGTGCTCAAGGAGCTGAGTAATTTTCTCGCAAGCGTGGTCGCCAAAGAAATCAGGATCGAAGGGCACACGGACAATTTACCGATCACAGGCGAGTTGAAGGACCGGTTTCCAACCAACTGGGAACTCTCTACGGCCCGGGCGACTAACGTGGCACGTTATCTCGTCGAGAAAGGCGGAGTGTTCGCTGCGAATGTTTCGGCGGCCGGCCATGCAGACACCCGTCCTGTAGCCAGCAACAACACGGGAAAGGGAAGGGCTGCGAACCGGCGGATCGAGATCGTGCTCTACCCCAAAGACCTCCTGGCAGAAAAAGGCAAGCAGAAACCTCCGCCGCTACAGGCGCCCGAGCCACAATCAGCCAGTGAGCTGATCACCCAGCCATGATGAACGAGGGACGGTAACCTCGCTGGCATTGCCCACGGCTCCTGATTCCATCACCGGCTCAGCCGTCGACCGGCCATAGAGGCCTTGCCGAGGGGAAAGGTGCGCTGTGATGAAGAGAGCCCGGCTCGCAAGAGAAAAGGAATCTAAGCGCTCCAGAAACGACGCACGACCCACTGCGATGTGATCGAGCGCGCCTGCGCGCCGGAGCGCTTCGTCGCGCGAAGGCGCGGCGGCTCAAGCGAAGCTTGGTATGGTGCCGAAGGCGGGACTTGAACCCGCACGGCTTGCGCCACACGCCCCTCAAACGTGCGTGTCTGCCATTCCACCACTTCGGCACTGGGCGGGATTATACCGGGACGCCTCCCAAATCTCTACTGCTCCTCCGCTCTCTGTTTTTTACTCCGCCTCTTTCCTCCATGCCGCGGGCGGCCACGTGGCCTCAATTGCACGCGTCCACAGGTCTGTTTCCCTTGGTGAGGGAAAAGGCGTTGAACCTTTTCCCTCACCATTTCATTCCCTTCAGAGGGATGGCCTGAACGATCCGAACTGCGCGCATTGAGCGAGCACTTTCTGAGTGTGCGCGCTCTGCGAGCACGGGATCGTCAGGCCATCCCTCTGCTCCCTTCGTCCGCGTTGCGCGAGCACAGAGACCACGTGGCCGCATCCGCACATCTGCCTTTCTTCCTTGTCAAACAAAGGATTGCTCCGATAGAATCGTCACAAGTAAGCGTCATTATAGGGCAATCTCTGCAGACACCAACGGCGGCCATGACTGTGAACCATTCCGACATGTCGCAACATTCCGCATCCCCCAAGAGTGCCGCATTCTTCGACGTCGACAACACGCTTGTTCCGGGCACCGCCATCGAGATCCGCTTCTTTCACTATTTGCGTCGCCAGGGCCTCGTGGGATGGACGGATGCGGTCCGAAGCCTGTGGTATCTCCTGCAGCATTTGCCACCGGTCTCCCTGCATCCCTTGCGGGAGCGCAAGCTGTACCTGGAGGGGAAGCGGCCGGAGACGATCGTGCCGCTGGCGGACGCATTCGTCCAGCGCGACATCCGTCCGCAGGTGTCCCGCGCCGCGATCGCGCGGCTGGAGGAGCATCAACGGAGCGGCCATCATGTCGTCTTCATCACCGGCTGTCCGGAATTTCTCATCGCCCCGCTTGCGAAATCCCTCGGCGTGGAAACGATGTTCTGCGCCCAGCCGGGCCTGGACGACGCCGGCGCCTATACGGGCCACCTCGTCCTGCCCGTCCCCTACGGAGCAGGCAAACGCCTGCTGATCGAGGAATTCGCGCACGGGCACGGGCTGGATCTGAAAGACTGTTACGCCTACGGGGACAGCCCGGGCGACGCGGGCCTCCTGCTCGCGGTGGGGCACCCGCTTGTCGTCAATCCGATTCGCGGAATGGCGCGGCTCGCCGCGCAATATCACTGGCCGGTGGTGAGATGGGAATAGCACCGCGGGAAAAGCGCGAAGTGCGAGACTGGCGCGTCGCGCCTTTCGCGCGCGTCGCGCGCGACAACTGAGCCGAAGGCGAGCCATGCGAATTACTGAAATCTTCCACAGCATCCAGGGCGAATCGACCCTTGCCGGACGGCCGTGCGCCTTCGTGCGGCTCACCGGCTGCCCGCTCCGCTGCACCTGGTGCGACAGCGAGTACACGTTCCACGGCGGCATGGAGATGGGTCTGGAGGACATTCTTGCCAAGGTTCGCTCCTACGACTGCCGACTGGTGGAAGTCACGGGCGGCGAGCCGCTGCACCAGCCCGAGGTCTTCACGTTGATCGAGCGGCTGTGCACGGACGGCTACGAGGTGCTGGTCGAGACCAGCGGCGCGATCGACATCACCCCGGTGGATCCGCGCGCGCGCCTGATCATGGATGTGAAATGCCCCGGCAGCGGCATGACGGAACGGATGGACTGGAAGAACCTGGATCGCATCGCCGGCAAGGACGAGGTCAAGTTCGTCCTCAAGGACCGTGCGGATTACGAGTTCGCTCGCAGGATCATCGACCAGCATGACCTGGCCGGACGCTGCCCGGTCCTGTTGAGCCCGTCGTTCGGCGAGCTGGATCCGCGCCAGCTCTCGGAGTGGGTGCTGGCCGACAAACTGCCGGTTCGCGTGCAACTCCAATTGCACAAATATATCTGGGATCCTCAGACACGGGGCGTGTGAGGTGAACTGTTTGGCCCGTTGGGCCCGTTGGGCCTGTTGGCCGGTTGAGCCCGTTAACGGGCCAAACAGAACTACACCGGCTGAACGGGCCTAACGGGCTCAACCGGATTAACGGGCCTAACCGGCTTAACAGGCTAAACGAATTTGCGAGGGAACTGCATGAACGTCATTGTGAAGCAGGGGAAGATTGAACGGGAGCCGGCGGAAGTGCTGGTCCTCACCCACTTCGAGGGTGTCGCGCGACTGAATGACGCGGCGGCCTCCGTGGACCGCGCCCTCAACGGGCAATTGCGCAATCTGCTCAAGAACGGCGAGTTCGAGGGCAAGCTGAACCAGGCGGTGCTCCTGCATGTCTCGGGCAGGACGCCGGCCAAGCGCATCCTGCTGGTCGGCCTGGGCAAGAAAAAGGACGCACGGGTGGATTGCGTGCGGCAGGCCATGGGGACCGCCGTCAAGCGCGTGCGGCAGGCCGGGGCCTCCTCGTTCGTGACCTGCCTGCACGGCGAGGACTTGCCGAAGGCATCCGTGGTCGAATTGGCGCAGGCGCTCGTCGAAGGCGCGATCCTGGGCACCTACCAGTTCACGGAATATCTGAGCGAGAAGAAGGCCGGCGCCAAACCGGTTGCGCGCCTGACCGTCCTGGCGGGCGATGCCTGGCAGGTGGACGACCTCAAGGAAGGCGCGCGGCGCGGCGCGGCGGCGGCCGAAGCCGCCATGTTCGTCCGCGACCTCTGCAATCATCCCTCGAACGTCATGACCCCGACGCGGGTCGCGGCCGAGGCGAAGAAGATCGGGCGCGAGCGCAACGTGCGCGTGAAGATCCTGGAACGCGCGCAGGCGGAGCGGCTGGGCATGGGCGCCTTCCTCGGCGTCGCGCGCGGAAGCCACGAGCCGCCGAAATTCATTATTCTGGAATACAACGGCTCCCGCCGGAACGGGAAACCGATCGTCATCGTCGGCAAGACCATCACCTTCGATACGGGCGGCATCTCACTCAAACCGGCCGAAAACATGGAGCAGATGAAGGCCGACATGACCGGCGGCGCCGAAGTCCTGGCCACGGTGCGGGCCGCCTCGCGACTGCGCCTGCCGATTCATCTCATCGGGATCCTGCCCGCCACGGAAAACATGCCGGGCGGCCGCGCAATCAAGCCCGGCGACATTCTCCACTCGATGTCCGGAAAAACCATCGAAGTGCAGAATACTGATGCGGAAGGACGGCTGATCCTGGCCGACGGGCTGGCCTACGCGGCGCGCCTGAAGCCGGCCGCCGTGATCGACATCGCCACCCTCACGGGGGCCTGCGTGGTGGCGCTCGGGCAATTCGCGATCGGCATGTTCGGCAACGACGATCCGCTCAAGCGGTCCGTCCGGGAGGCCGGTCTCAAAGCCGGCGAGCGCGTCTGGGAGATGCCGCTGTGGGAGGACTATTTCGAACAGCTCAAGAGCGACGTGGCCGACATGCGCAATATCGGCGGCCGCGGCGGCGGCATGATCACCGCCGCGCTCTTTCTGAGCAGGTTCATCGGCGATCACCCGTGGGTGCACCTCGACATCGCCAGCACCGATTGGAGCGAGCGCGAGCGGGCCTATATCCCCAAAGGCCCGACGGGCATCGGCACACGGTTGCTGATTCAATATTTAATAGACCAGAGTCTCTCCAGTTAGCGGGGCAGCGATCTCTAAGGATGCTCAAAAAGGCCTTTATCCCACCCACCCACCCAGCACGTTGTCGCGCCCACCCGCCCCGCACCTGCAAGGCAGGTGCTTTTCCACGGGGCCGCGCGCTTTTCCCGTGGCGAGGCCGCAGCGAGTGAGGACCCGAGGAGGTGCACACCGAGCTTCGCTTGAGCCGCTCGCTTCGATCAAATGCGAGCGGATGGTTACTTTGCCTCTAATTGGCTTGAGCGGGCCTGTTCAGGGGGATGAACGACCGAGAACGAAGTTGGGAGCCTTTTTCAGCATCCGTCTATGAACCTAGTCGAACAAATCGGGCAGCTCTTCATGCTGGGCTTCGACGGGACAACCGTCTCGCCGGACTGGGCCGACTTGCAGGCCCAGTACAAGCCCGGCGGCATGATCCTCTTTGCGCGGAACCTCGAACACCCCGCGCAGATCATCGAACTGACCAACGGCCTGCAAGCCCGCTCCCCGCACTTCCCGTTGCTGATCGCGATCGACCAGGAGGGCGGCCGCGTCTCGCGCCTTCCGAATGGATTTACGATCTTCCCGCCCTGCGGCGTCATCGGCGCCTGCTCCTCCGAAGAGCTGGCCTATGCGGCCGCCTCCATCACCGCGGCCGAGCTCCGGGCCGTCGGCATCAACATGAACATGGCGCCTGTCCTCGACGTCCACAGCAACCCGGCCAACCCGATTATCGGCGACCGGGCCTACGGGGGCGATCCGAAAATCGTGTCTGAGCTGGGATTGGCGGCCGTCCGCGGCTTACAGGGCAAAGGCGTCGTCGCCTGCGGAAAGCACTTCCCCGGTCATGGCGACACCAGCACGGATTCGCACAAGGAACTGCCGGTCGTGAGGGCCTCCGTCGACACGTTGCTCGAACGGGAGCTGCCGCCCTTTCACTACGCCATCGCGAACGGCCTCGCCTCGCTCATGACCGCCCATGTCCTGTACCCGGCCTTGGATGCCCAGCGGCCTGCGACGCTTTCACCCACGATCCTGACCGGCCTGCTGAGAGAACAATGGGGATTCGACGGTGTGATCGTCACCGATGATCTGGAAATGCACGCGATCAGCGACCACCACGGTGTCGGCGATGCCGCGGTGCAGGCCTTCCTGGCCGGCGCCGATCTGCTCCTGATCTGCAAGGACCGTGGCCGCGCCATCGCAGCCATGGAAGCCGTCCACAAAGCGGTCGAGAGCGGGACCATCCCTCCGAGCCGTCTCGAAGCCTCCGTGCGCAGAATCATCCGCCTCAAACAAACGTTTCTGCATTCCCATCTGCCGGCGGATCCGAGCATGGCGCAACTGGTCGTCGGATGCCGCACGCACCAGGTGCTGCTGGACACGATCCGGCGCACGCACGAACGGATCTCGAAATCGCCGGCGTGATACACCATAGACATGCGCTGCCTCCCGCCGGGCCGAAGGAACTCTGGGCCTGGTGCCTGTACGATTTCGCCAACTCGTCGTTCACCACCCTCATTATCACGGTCGCCTACAGCGTTTATTTCGTCCAGGTCGTGGCGCGCGACCTCGGGGGCGCGACGGCGGAGCGGGTCTGGTTCTGGGGCTATGCGATCTCCATGCTGGTCGTCGCCCTCCTGTCCCCCCCGCTGGGTGCGCTGGCCGATGCGCGGGCCATCAAGCGCCCGCTGCTGATCGGCTCCACGTTGTGCTGCGTCGCCTGCACCGCGCTGCTCGTCTTCGTGGAGCGCGGCGATATCTGGTTGGGCCTGCTACTGTTCGGTCTTGCCAACATCGCCTTCGAGCTGGGCTTTCTGTTTTGCAGCGCCTTTCTGGTCGAGATCACCACGCCGGCGACAATGGGGCGGATTTCAGGCTACGGCTGGGGACTCGGCTATGCCGGCGGGCTCCTGTCACTGGCCCTGGCCTATCCGTTTATAACGGGTGGCTTCGCGGAGGAGAACCTGTCGCTCTACCGGATCAGCTTCGCGGTCACCGCCGCATTCTTCCTGATCGCGTCACTGCCGACCCTCCTGTGGCTGCGCGAGCGCGCGACGCCCCAGCTACTGGCTGCAGGCGCCTCTGCCTGGCGCGACGCCTTCGCGCGGCTCTCTGCGACGGCGAAGGCGATCGGGCGCTACCCGGATCTTGCGCGATTTCTTATCGCCTATCTGATTTACACGGACGCGATCAACACCGTCATCGTCGCCTCCGCCATTTTTGCCAATAAAGTCCTGGACTTTTCTCCGGGCGATCTGATTATCTATTTCCTCATTACGCAGGTGACGGCGGGGCTGGGCGCGGTGGGCTTCGGCCTGCTGGCCGATCGCATCGGCTCGGCGCGCACGATCAGCCTGACACTGATTATCTGGATCGGCATCGCGGTCGCTGCGTCGGTTGTCCAGACTCACGCGCAGTTTTACGCGATCGGCCTCGTGGCGGGCGCCGTGCTCGGCGCCAATCAGGCCACCAGCCGGGCGTTGATCGGGCGCTTTGTGCCGCCGGGCAAGCAGGGCGAACTGTTCGGCTTCTTCACCGTCACCGGCAAGTTTGCCGCCATCATCGGTCCGGTGGTCTACGGCGAAGTGACGGCCTGGACCGGCAGTCAGCGTTGGGCAGTGCTGTCGATGACGCTGTTTTTTATCATCGGATTGCTGATCTTTCGGCAGGTGGATGAGACGCGCGGGATGGAAGCGGCGACACGGACCTAAGTGCGTCGTAAGGTCTGAAAGTCGTAACGTCGAAAGTCTTTCGGAAAAACCGACTTTAGGACGTTCTGACTTGACGACTTTGCGACTGATGAGAGCGATTTCATGGCTTTGAAAAAAGGCGACCTGATCGACGAACATAAGCGGCACCCCGGCAGTTGCGGCCTGACGATCAAGGTCATGGGCGGCGGGGCGGGATTCGAGAAAGTGCTCTGCTGCGACCACGAGCTGACCGAGGAGGATATCGTCACCGACGTCGGCTCCCCGTTGGGACGGAAAAAAGGGCACCTGCCCGTCTCCGTAATCCTCGATGAAAAGAAACTCTATCCCGATTCATGCGGACTGCGCGTGATGGTCATCGACGGCGGCGCGGGCTTCAAAGAGATCCGCTGTTGCGGGCATTCGCTGACAGCGAGTTCGATGCGCGAACTGAAATTCGGGAAGTTGCGCGGACCGGATGCGGACACTGCGGGGACCGAGCCCGGGCACCAGGGCACGGCGTAAACACATACCGTTGAGC
>DASWIN010000246.1:0-5736 GCA_036397655.1 Nitrospiraceae bacterium
GGTGTGTTTTGCCGCTTTAGCCCAGGGTGCCGAGTTTCCCGAGCGCCCGGTTCGGCTCATCATTCCTTACCCGCCGGGCGGCGCCTCGGATTTCGGCGGGCGCCTGGTCGGCGCCGGGCTGACCGATATCCTGGGCCAGCAGATCGTCGTGGACAATCGCCCGGGAGCCTCCGGCCTCATCGCCACCGAAATCGCGGTCCGCGCGGATCCGAATGGCTACACGCTGTTTCTCGGCAACGTCAACACGCAGGCAATCAATCCGCACATTCAGCGGATGAAGGTGGACCCGATAAAGGATCTCGTCGCGATCGCCCCGGTGGTGAGTATTCCCACCGCGATCGTCGGGCACCTCAGCGTGAAGGGAAACACGCTGAAGGAATTCCTTGACGACGCTTTGCGCTCGAAACGCGAGATCCGCTACGGCACCGCAACGCTGGCGTCCCCGGGACGGTTCATCATGGTGGCGTTCCTCAAGTCCAAGGGCATAAAGGTACTGGAAGTGCCGTACAACGGGGCGGGGCCGGCGACGACGGCGTTGCTCGCCGGCGAGACGGAAATCCTGCCGGTGACGCCGGCCTCGATAGCGGGCCTCGTGAAAGCAGGCAAGTTGAAGGCGCTCGCCCTGGCGGCCACCTCACGCAGTCCGCTGATGCCCGACGTGCCGACCACGCCGGAGCTCGGCTATCCGGAAGTCATCATGAGCCAATGGAATGGCGTGTTCGGCCCAGCCGCGACGCCGCGGGCGGTGGTGTTGAAGCTGCACAAGGCCATAACGAGCGCGATGAAGCAGGACGTGATCATCCAGCGCCTGAAACCCGTATCCGCGGAGGCCGTGTTCAGCCAGTCGCCGGAAGAGTACGCCACGTACGTCCGCGGTGAAAACGCCCGCTGGGGGAAGATCATTCGCGCGTCGGGGCTCGCCGCCAAGTAGCGGTTGCCTGCTCTCACCGCCGCACCACTGCTAGGGCTTGCCGAGCGTGGCGCCGCTCTGTTTGAGCAACCTGGTCCAGTGGTCGGTATCTTTCTTGAGCCATGCCGTGTATTCCTCAGGCGTGGAGCCCACAGCTTCCGCACCGGCGACCAGCATGATCCGGGCGAGTTTCGGATCCTTCAGCGCCTTGACCAGTTCGGCATTGATTTTCCGGATGATGGCCGGCGGTGTTTTGCGCGGCACATGCGCGCCGTACCACCCATACAGCGAAAAGCCGGAGACCGTATCGGATACCGGCGGCACACCCGACAACAATTTGGTCGATTCCGTATAGGTCACGCCAAGCGCGCGCACTCTGCCGGACTTGAGATACGGCGGCAGCATGGGCACCGCGGGACAGAACACGTGAATCTCGCCGGCAATCAAATCCGACATGACGGGAACCGCAGTCTTGTAGGGCACATGGGTCATCTTGATGCCGTTGATGGCATTGAAATTCTCCATGCACATGTGCAATGAACCCCACATTCCGGTAGACCCATAGCGCAACTGCCCGGGCCGCGCCTTGGCGTAGGCAATCCACTCCGCGACATTCTTGACCGGTGTCGATGCGTTGACCACGATTGCAAACGGCGTCGTGCCCACCAGGGTTACCGCACCCAGTTCGGTCGCGAGCATGTGCTTCTGGTACATCAGCATCGCAATCAGATTGGTCATCGTAAACAGGCCCAGGGTATAGCCGTCCGGCTCAGCATTGGACAGCATTTCCACGGCAATCAACCCCGTGGCTCCGGGACGATTGTCCACGACGACAGACTGGCCCCAGGCTTCCGAGAGTTTGTTCCCCAGCAGGCGCGCGATGACATCCGGCGCAGAACCGGCGCCACCGGCCAGGATCAGGCGCACGGGTCGAACAGGGTAGGCCTTCACACCGCTCGCCGACGCAGCACGCGCATTGTCCTGCGTGACGGTCAGACTAAAGGCAAGCACAAAACTTACGACGATTGCGGACGCACGCATAACCATCCTCCTTTGGCTGTCTTACAAACGGGTTGAATGTTACACCGTGAGCGACACACCGCCCCATCTTGTCACCGGCGGGTTCGTGTTGCATTCGATGATCACACGCAGTGAAGCGCGTGTACTCGAACCTGATTGGATTCTAGAAGGCTCGTGTACGCTTGTCCAACTTGATCAAACGGGCCAGGCGCGCCCCTGGAACAATTCCGGCCAGTCGGGATTGGCATTCGGATCGGACACGCCGACGCCCTCGTCTGTCCATTCGTAGCGGTGCACGTATATACTCGTTGCGCAGGGCACACGAATGTGACTGGCCGCTTACGTCAATACACCATCCCCAAGGAGGAGCGCATGATCACCGACGCACAGGTCCACATCTGGAACGCGAATACGCCCGAAGACCCATGGGGCCCGGGAGCGGAATCGCACCTGCCCGATCCCATGCCCGCCGAGCGCATGCTCGGGCTGATGGACGAAGCCGGAATCGACCGTGCCGTCATCTCCCCGGCCGGCGTCGCCCCCAATCGCAGCCCGGCCTGCGCCCAGGCCGCTGCCGCGAAATACCCCAAGCGCTTTCGCGTCATGGGCTGGTTCGTGCCCAAACTGCCCGAGCAATACAAGCTGCTGCCGCGCTGGCTGGCGCAGCCCGCCATGTGCAGCCTGCGCTTGTCGTTGAACGAGCCCGAGCACCAGAAACTGCTGGCCGAAGGCGCCTTCGAGCCGGTGTGGAAGGCGTGCATCGACCAGGACATGGCGGTCGCAGCCTGGACCCGCAGCGGCCCGGCCCTGATGGAGCCGGTGCTGACGAAGTATCCGAACCTCACCTTCATCATCGACCACTTCGCCTGGGCTACCCCCGGCGAGGCTCGCGAGAGCAAGGTGCAGGCCATGGAATCCCTCGCGCGCTTTCGCAACGTACACGTGAAAGTGTCGTCGCTGCCGCTGGTGTCGGGCAGCGCGCCACCCGAGTACGAGGACCTGCATCCGATGATCAAGCGCGTGCACGCGGCCTATGGCGCCGAGCGCCTGATGTGGGGCTCGGACCAGACCCAGACCATGGGCAAGAAGCGCGGCACCTATGCGCAGAATGCCGACATCATCCGCAAGTATGCGGCGGCCTATCTGCCAGCGGCCGACGTGCAGATGATGATGCACGGCACGGCAGCCAGGGTGTTCAAGTGGCCGGCGGAGTAAGTCGAAGAAGAACCTGGACGCTATGGCTCCGGCGTTGGATCGTTTCGCGCAAGTGAGATCAGCGTGCATTCGTGGAAAGGTCCGAAGGAGCGGATGCCGCGCTCAAAGTTCCACTTCCAGGCGGATGAGCGATGAGGGTCTACCAATGCTGAAATTCCGATGGCTTCTGCCCATCCTCTCGATGACCCTCGTCGGCTGCAATCTCAACATCGACGCCAGGATCACGGGCTACAAGCCAGGCGCGGCCTCCACCATGATGGTCCACGTGAAATCGAAGGCGGGCGCCTACTTCACCTGCAGTTCGAGCTGTTATTCGTGCACGTCGTTCACGATGCCGAGAAACGGTGAGATCGACCTCGAAATCCTCCTTCACGGGGATCCCCCGGCGAGGAAAGTGTGCCTGTCCGGCAAGGCGGGCCTCTTCAAGGGGGACGTTACGTTGGACATCGACGGACCCGCGGGCCTGCCGCCGACGATGGAGGTCAACGATACCGGGATTGCCACTTGCAACGTGAAGAAGTGTTTCGGGAGTGTCAGCTTGTTGCCTGCGCCGGGCTTCAGCATGTCCACGGATCCCGGTGTCGTCGTCGAGGTGGCAGGCAAGCGCTTCACGACGGATCAACACGGAGATGGACAAACCGCAATCGACGTCGCACTGAGCCCTGCGGTCAAAGACCTGACCCTCGCAAATGACCCTCGCAAAGCTGCGAGGACTTTCGGAGCACCCAGGAAGTGCGAAGAGAAGATGGGCGCGATCATCACAGATCAAAGTTCGTACGCCTCGATCAGCGCTGTCGCCGCATGGGCTGGGTCGTTGTAGCGTCGCGGCCCGCCGGGCGCGCCACCAAGGAGGACGCCTACCTGAACGCGCGCAGGATCAGCCAGCCGGTCGAGAGCAGGAACAGTAGCGGGAAGATCACTCGGCTCCAGGCGTCAACCTTCCTCCATTTGGCCTCTTCGCCGGCTTCGTCCCACTTGAGACAGTAGGCGGACTGCACGACCGAGGCGAAGATGAAGCCCATCGCGATGATGTGCACCTGGTCGGCGATCGTCAGCAGGTCCGAATCGGGCACCGTCGACGCGACCACGAAGGCGCTGGCCGCAGTCGCGAACAGGGCGCCGACCCCGAGGCCGAAGCGCGGGTCCACGTCAGCCGGACGGATGCCAAAGGCGACGAAGGCCACCAGCGTCGCGAAGATCACCGTGCTGAGCAGCTTGACGGCCGGCCCGAACCCTTGGCGCGTCATGTTCATGCTGAGGGACAGGCGCGAAAAGATCGACTGCGCATCGGTGGGCAGCGAGGTGTCGCCGTAGTTGGTCTTGTAGGTCTTGTCCACCACCTCCGTCACGAAGTTCGAGAGCGTCCAGCCGGGCAGCGCGAGCTCGTCGCCCAGGCGCGAGTTGGTGAGGTCCGGCTCGAACACCAACTGGTCGACGATCAAGCTGCTGTCCTCCACGTACACCTCGATGCGGTGTTTGTCGAACGGGAAGTTCTCCAACGCCCAGGGCTTGAAGATGGTGGTGGTCAGGCGCGCCGAGGCGTAGTTCATGTCGCCGATCTTCTTCTCGACGACGGCCGTCTTGCCGTCGATCCGGCCGTTGATCAAGTCCATGCTCTCGAGCGGCTTGTAGTCGGCCAGCGCGCCGACCGCCTTCCAGCGGAACCAGATGTAGAAGTCGAGCGTGAACTTGCTGTCCTTGAAGCTCACGTCCTGCAGCTTGTTGATGTAGGTGCCGACAATCACCTTCTGCGGCACGGGGGCAGCCGGAGCGGCCAGTCCCGGGGCCAGCAGCAGGACGATCCACACGGCGCGCAGAAGTGCTCGCCGGACGCGCATCATCAACCTTATGTCCATGCTGGCTTTCTCCCCTTTTGAGAAAACCGCGATCCAAACCGGCAAAAGCGGTCAATGGCTGGGCAATCTACTCCCAGCGCAAGAGCATGGCAAGCGCTCCCCCCGGCCGTTTCGAGACATGACTTTCAGTACGGCAGCTCAGGCGATGTCGGGCACCGAGTGATAGGTCAGTGGCAGGCTCAGATGCCGGGGCCAGCGTGCGGCAGCCGGGGGGACCGCGGCTACCGGTTCAGGTTCCGATGCAACAAATGCGGTAACGGCTATTACTTGTCGCGGTCCCGCCCTCGTTCCTCGCCTTTCTCGCGGTCTTTGTCGTGTCCTTGCCGCCGAGGCTCCTGTGACGCGTCCTTACCTTGCGGAACCCTTTCCTGGCTTGACCTTGGCGTCTGCTGCTCACGCTGGGCTGCCCCTCTTTCTTCGGCTCCTGCCTCTGATCCTGGACTGCCGGGCCCCTCTGCTGCGCAGGGGCTTGGGATGGGACTGACCTCTGCACGTCTTCGCCTGCCTTTTGCGGCGATTGTGAGCGTGGGACGGCTGGACCGCCCTGCTGGACCGGCAGTGGCGCGGCAGAACGCTGGATGTCCCGCTGCCTGGGACCTCGCTCCTGGGGCGCTCCCTGCTGTCCCCGCTGGGCAGGCGCGGGCGCTCGGTGCACCGCATGTTCCTGAAAGTGCTGACGCACTACGGCGTCACGCGGCTGATGACGGTAGTGCTGGCCGTGAAGCGCCGGCTGCT
>DASWIN010000247.1:0-4679 GCA_036397655.1 Nitrospiraceae bacterium
CGCTCGAAATCGGCGGCGATGCGGCGGGCACACAGGCCCAGCACGTGCGAGGCGAGATTCGGGCAGCGCAGGCCGGGACGGATGAGAAAGCGGGCAATGTTGATCACGCGCGGCCGATGCGCGGTGCGCTGAACGTCGCTCCAGCCCAGCCACATGTCGCGACTTTCCAGATACAAGGCGGCGCTGCCGAAACCGATACCGCCGAGCCAGCCGTGCACGGAGCCGATGAGGTAACAGAACTGACGGCCGACCAGCCGGGCGTCGCGCAGGAGGTGCTCACGGATCATCAGCTCGTTCCAGATGAGCAGGTGCTCGGGGCCGCTCACCTCGACCAGCTCCAGAGCTTCGATCTGCTCGAGGCGCTCGGGCACGGCGCGGGGGGCGGCGACGCGCTGGTGCAAGCGGGCGGGGGCGCTGGACCACGGCCGCGTGCGGGCGAGTGCAGGCGGCGGCAGCGTCCACTGACCCTCCGCTTCGAGATCGCGGAGGGCTTTGGCGGTGCTGGCGATCTGCCAGTCGCCTTTGGGGTCGCGCAGCTCGAGGCGCTGGCAGAGCTCTCTGGCGAGTCGGGTGCGCGAAGGCGCCGGATTGGCGGCGAGCAAGCGACGCACGAGGGCAACATTGTCGGGCTGGCCCAGGAGTTTTTTGATGGGGACGGTGGGGACGGGAGCGTTCATCCCCTGCGTCGTTATATGAAAAGCGGGAGCCTGTTCCGCCTTTTCTTATGGGAAAAGCGCAGACCTTGCGCGGGTGGACGAGGACGGCGAACCCCACTATCCGGACCGCCGCCTCATGACCCAGTGACTTCGCGGGCCTTCGGCATCGTGGCACATCTATGGCATCATCGGCCAGGAGGTATTCGAGGGCGCTCTCTGCGTATCCACTTCATGATCGAGACAGTGCTCGTCCGCGGAAGCTAAAATGCCTCGCACCCTGCCGGCGCAGAAGACAGCGTCCGATAGCCTCGGCTCTCGCGTTTTGCCCGAGCCCAAAATCGCTCGGGAGGCAGTCGCGCAGAGGAGCGGCGGGTCCCCGCTCCAAAAGGACGAATCGTCTTCTGCGTTTTGCGCGCAAACCCCCTCCCGCCTCGAGGCGGGAGGGCCACGCACGAGCTTGGTCACGGTCGTCCTGATGATCAACGACTTCCATGGCATGCCGAGCCGTCGTTCGCCACGGCTGGTCGGGAAAGCTCCGCCTCCGATGACTGGTGGAAACACCCATTCAGAGTCGTCATGCGTTGGGTCGTGTTGGGCGAAGAGAAGGGATTTCTCCGCGCTTGCTGGGTTTCTCGAGATGGTTTTTCGTTCACCGTCTCCCCGATTCATGCCCGCCCCAACAGGGCTTGCTGACCCAGCCTCATGTTTTCCCCTCTCCGATTGCTTTCCGCCTTGACGCTGGTATTTGCCCTACTGGCGAGCGAGGGCCTCGCCGCCACGTTCCTGGCCGAGGGCTACACCCTGCGCGTCTGGCAAACCGATGACGGATTGCCGCAAAACATGGTAACCTCCGCCGTTCAGACACATGACGGCTATCTTTGGTTCGGAACGAACAGCGGCCTGGCCCGGTTCAATGGGGAACGGTTCCAGGTCTTCAACTCCGCCAACACACCCGCTCTTCGCGACAGACGCGTTGCGCGGCTATTTGAAGACGCGAAAGAAACACTCTGGATTGGCCACGAGGCCGGCGCGATCACGCGCTATCGCGAAGGCCGCTTCGAACACTTCATGCTGCCGTCCAGCGCCGAGAACGAGAAAATCATCGGCCTCGGCAGCGACGAGCAGGGACGGCTTTGGGCCATGCGCGAGAACGGGGCCGTCGATTCGCTGGACGACGGAAACCGACTTCCCTCGCTCATCGCACCAGAACGTCCCGCAATCATGGCTTGGACCCGCAGCGCCCGCGGAAGCATCTGGCTGGCTGAAAATTTTCGCGCAGCCCGCCTGGCGAATGGGAAGCTCACCGCGGTCTCCCTGGATCCTCCCCGTTACGACGATAACGTGGTCGGCATCGCCGCCGCGGCCGACGGCGGAGCCTGGATCCTCCGCGACGGCCGCATCCGCAGGTGGAAGGACGCTCGCTGGACCGAGGATCGGGGCGACTTTCCGTGGCCGGCCGGATCCCTTGCCTGCTGCCTCGAGTTGCGCGATGGAACACTGGCTGTCGGCACCATACGTTCGGGGTTGTATTTGATCTTTCGTGACGGCCGTCCCCCGGCCCGTTTCGATCGCAGCAACGGCCTGCCGCAAGACTGGGTGCGCTTCCTCTACGAGGATCGCGAGGGAAATCTTTGGGCCGGCGCCGGCAGCGCCGGACTTGTCTCCATACATGCCTCCGCGTTCTCGATTTTGAATTCACCCGACCAGTGGCGGGGATGCTCCGTGCTTTCCGTCGCACCGGGGCGTGATGATTCACTCTGGATCGGCACCGACGGCGCCGGACTGTATCGTTATTCCGCCGGGCAGTGGACGCACTATGGCGCCGATGAAGGCCTGGAAAACCTCTATGTCTCGGCCGTCACCGAGAGCCGCGAAGGCGAGGTGTGGGCCGGCAACTATTGGTGGGGCGGCCCGTATCGCCTGCACGACGGGCGCTTTGTGCGCCCTGAAGGCGTGGATGACACGTGGAGCCAAGTCGTGGCGCTTCTGTCCATTCCACGAACGGGCGAGCTGCTTGTGGGCAATCGCGATGGGCTGCTGAAATTGAATGGGGATGACTCAACTTGGCTGATCAAGTCGCCCGAGGGCCCTGCCGACGACGTGTGCGCCGTGGCGCGGGATCGTGAGGGCGTCATTTGGTGCGGCTTCTCCCAGGGGGGATTGGCCCGCCTCGCCGGCGGAAAGCTTTCGATCTTCCGCCGGAAGGACGGACTCGGAAGCGACGCCGTGCAGTGTTTGTTGTCCGACGATGACGGATCGCTCTGGATCGGAACCGCGGACAACGGGCTGACCCGTTACAAGAATGGTCGATTCACGAACCTCGGTGCAGCGCAGGGCCTGGCCGACAGTGTTGTCTGCTATATTCTCGACGACGGCCTGGGTTATTTCTGGCTGAGCACCCATCATGGAATACAGCGGGTGGCGAAAGACGAGTTGAACCGCTGTGCCGATGGGGCGATTCCGGCGGTTTCCAGCCAGATCTACGATCGCAACGACGGCTTGCCCATCAGCGAGTTCCTCGGCGGGCGGCAAGCGGCCGGATGCAAAACACCCGACGGTCGCCTCTGGTTCGCGAGCAGCAAAGGTCTCGTCTCGGTCGATCCAGCACGCATCCAGATCAACCCGATCCCTCCGCCGGTCGTGCTTGAGTCGCTGCTTGTCGACGGCAGAACCGTGTCGTGCATAGACGGTTCGGTAGTGGGCCGATTGCCGCCCGATCACGAGCGTCTGGAGTTCCACTTCAGTGGCCTGAGCTTCGTGGCCCCGAGCAAGGTGCTTTTCAAATACCGGCTCGAGGGGATCGACAAAGGCTGGGTTGACGCCGGCCCCAGGCGGACGGCCTTCTACAGCCGTCTTTCCGCGGGCACCTATCGCTTCCGCGTCATCGCGTGCAACAACGACGGCTTGTGGAACACGGGAGGCGCGTCGCTGGCGTTCACGATCGCGCCGTTCTTCTGGGAGACCTGGTGGTTCGTCAGCCTCTGTGTTGTTGCTGCGGCCACGGCCGTTGCCTTTCTTGCCCGCTCCATCACCCGCCGGCGCATGCAGCGGAGAATCGAAGAGATGGAGCGCCAGCACGAGATCGAACGCGAACGCGCCCGGATCGCGCAGGACATCCACGACGACGTCGGCGCCAGCCTGTCGCGCATCGCAATGCTGAGTCAGCCCGCGCCCCGCGATCTCGCGGAACCCGAGCGGGCCGCAGCCATGCTGGGCCGCATATATACTACCGCTCGTGAGGTGACGCGGTCGCTCGACGAGATCGTGTGGGCCGTCGATCCACGGCACGACACGCTCGACAGTCTCGCGGATTACATGGGCAAGTTTGCTCAGAGTTTCCTGGCGACCGCAGATGTGCGGTGCCGGCTCGATCTTCCGGTGGAGGTGCCGGCGTGGCCGCTAACGGCTGAAACCCGCCACAACCTCTTCCTTGCCTTCAAGGAAGCGCTCAACAATGCGGTCAAGCACTCCGGCGCCAGCGAAGTGCGCATTTCCCTGGGTCTGCGCCCCGACTCCTTGGTGCTGGTGGTGAGGGATAATGGCCGCGGGATTGACCCCACGCGCGCGGGGGCGACTGGACCCGGCCGCATCGTTTCAGGCCACGGCCTCTCGAACATGAAAAGACGCCTTGACCGCATCGGCGGCCGCTGCGAAATTCTCAGCGAAACCAGCGAAGGCACGAGCGTGTCATTCATCGTCGGTGTTCCGGACCAGGCCGCCACAACAGGGCGGTCTCCGGACTCTCGACACGCAAACGTTTGAGCCCTGCCCCGGCCTGCCAGCAATATGTCCTCTCCGGATCCAGATTCTCCGATTCCAATCCCCGCCTCGTCCTCGACTATCAACGCTGTGATAGTCGAGGACGACGTATCCGTTCGAGAAATACTCACGACATGGATCCAGGAGGCCGAGGGTTTTCTCTTCGTGGGTGCTTTTCCAGACGTCGAAAGCGCCCTGCCGCAAATCACCCAAGGCAGGCCGGACGTCGCCCTCGTCGACATCAATCTCCCCGGGCTCAGCGGC
>DASWIN010000248.1:0-7475 GCA_036397655.1 Nitrospiraceae bacterium
TACCCCGCTACCCCCTTACCCCGTTACCCCCTCTCAATAGACTTTTGTAATCACGATCTCGAGGTCTTTTCCGCCAGGCAGCGTCGGGTTCTTGTCGTACTGGCCTTCCATGTCTCCCGGTTTCGGCTGGCCTGCCATCCCATCCTTGTCCACGCGCGCAACGACATCCACCATGCCGCGCAGTTCCGAGCCCTGAACCATGACGTCGGCGTTGGTAATTTCGAAGGTCACCGGGAACTGGGGCCCGTCAATACGTTTCACTGCCAGCGGGCGGGGCTGACCGCCGGGCCGGCGGACAATGACGAACAGCGTGTCGGTCGGGCTGACCTTAGAAGCCAGTTCAGACGCGATGGACACACGCCCGGAGATCGTGCTCTGCGCATTGGGCCCTTCACAGCCGTGCGCCAGCCCCATCCAGGCGGCAATGGCCGCCAGCCCGATAATCCCCACGGCCATTCCGATCGACTGCAGTGTTTCTTTTTTCACGATCTTTCCCTCGGTCAACGAACACGTTCAACGAACGGGGCGCATTATACAGAGGCAGTGTGAAAAATGGGAAGTGGATATTGTATGATACGGCGCAACTCATGGCGAAGGCACGGTCTCAAAGTCGTAAAGTCTTCGGGCTTGATGACTTCATCGACTTTGGGACTTGAAGGACTTGATAGACTTTTGACGGTTTGTTCTGGAGGGAGACATGGCGAATCCGGGTTTTCCGATTACGTTGGATGTGAAGGGGCGGCCCTGCGTGGTGCTGGGCGGCGACGAGGAAGCGGCCGAGAAGGTGCAACGGCTGCTGGATGCCGGCGCCAAGGTGACGGTCGTGAGCCCCACGCTGAACGATGCGCTGCGCAAGCTCACCGCTGCCGCGAAGGTGATTCACCGCGTGCGGCTGTTCCGGGGGCAGGATGCCGATGGGGCGTTTCTGGTCATCAACACAATGCGGACCGATGAAGAGTTTTCGCACTCGCTGTACGAGCTGGCGGCCAAGGAAAAATTTCTCCTGTGTGCGCTGGACCAGCCTGGCTATTCGAATGCCTGGCTGCCGGCTCTAGTGAGCCGGGGGCACTTGCGCTGCGCGGTGAGCACCAGCGGCACCGCGCCGGCGCTGGCGAGCCGGTTGCGGCAGGACATGGAAGAGATCTTCGACGAGACGTTCCAGTCGTTTCTCGAATGGCTCTCGTCCGTCCGCGAGAGTGTGCAGGGGGCGGAGGAGGACGCCGAGCGGCGGAGGAATTTGCTCAGGGATGCGGTCAGCGGGTTCAAGATGAAGGGCAGCATCGAGTATCCGAAGGCGTGGCTGGAGGAACGGGCGAAGCCGAAGTCATGAAGGAGCGATCGATATGGTTCTCTTGGAATTCAGCATGTCGCCGTTGGGCAAGGGAGAGAGCGTGGGGCGGTACGTGTCGCGCTCGCTCGACATTATCGACAGGAGCGGGATGGCCTACCGGCTCAATCCGATGGGGACGGTGCTCGAAGGAGAATGGGACGACGTGTTTCTGGTGGTCCGGAAGTGCTATGAGCGGATGAGGAGGGACTGCAACCGGATTTCATGCACGATCAAGGTGGACTACCGGAAGGGCCACAGGGGGCGGCTGGAAAGCAAGGTGGCCAGTGTGGAGAAGCGTCTGAAGAGAAAGATGAAGTCGTAGTTATAACTTGTTGATTTACTGCTGCTCTTTATAGATTCTTGTCACACGATTACCGATCTTGCACAGTACTTCATAGGCGATGGTGCCCTGCCAGGCTGCAAGGTCTGCGGCCGTAATCTGCTGATCCTCCTGCCGGCCGATCACCGTCACCTCGGTGCCGGCTGATACGCCGGGCACATCGGTCACATCCACCATCGACATGTCCATGCAGACGCGTCCGACCACGGACGCGCGTTTCCCGTTGATCAGCACTTCGCCTTTGTTGGAGAGTGACCGGCTGTACCCGTCGGCGTAGCCCAGGGGAAGGACGGCGATACGGGAGGGCCGCCGCACCATGTACGTGCGACCGTAACTCGTGCTCTCGCCCGCTTTGAGCTTGCGCACCTGGACCACCCTGGTCGTCAACGACAGCACGGGACGCAGCTCCGGCGCCGGGCTCAGGTGCGTAGCCGTGTGATAGCCATAGAGCATGATGCCGGGCCGCACGGCGGTGAAGCGGGCCTCGGGGTGGCCCAGGATCGCCGCGCTATTCGCAGTGTGGATGAGCGGCAGGGCCAGTTTTTCTGTTTGGACGTAGCGGATCACGGCGCGGAATCGTTCGAGTTGCGTTGTGGTGTAGGCCGGGTCGGCATTGTCCGAGTCGGCCAGATGGGTCATCAGGCCTTCCGCCTTCAAGGGCCCACGAAATGCCGGCGATTGGAGGAGGGCCGCCACTTCTTCCGGTTCTAGGCCGAGCCGTCCCATGCCGGTCTCGATCTTGAGATGGATCGGGTAGGGCGTGGATCGACCCGCGAGGTGCTTGGCGAATTCCTCCGACAGGGCCTGCTCATAGAGGACCGGCGTGAGGTCGTGGGCGACGACTCCAGAAAATTGTTCCGGGAAGAGCGCCCCCATCAGGAGAATGGATGAGCGGATGCCGGCTTCGCGGAGCGCGATCCCTTCATCCAGCGTGGCCACGCCGAACCGGGAGACGGCCAGAGATTCCAGCGTCCTGGCGACGGGCACCGCGCCGTGACCATAGGCATCGGCTTTGACGACGGCGATGACCTGGCAGGTGGAGTCAAGGCGGCGGCGGACCTGGTCGAGGTTGTGCGCGAGCGCGCCGAGATCGACGGTGGCAACGGTTGGGGAATGGTGCTCGGTCGATGACACGTGGCCGGCAGCGGGAGGGAGTCCTCAGACTTCGAGGATTTCCTCCTCTTTCTTCTTGAGGGTCTGGTCGATTTTCTGAATGTACTGGTCGGTCAATTTCTGGATGTCGGCTTCACCGCGCCGGAGGTCGTCCTCGGAAATCCTTCCGTCCTTCTGCTGCTTTTTCAGATCGTCGTTGGCTTCGTGGCGGACCGCCCGCAGCTTGACCTTGGTCTCCTCGCCGTGCTTCCGGCAGACTTTGATCAGGTCCTTGCGCCGTTCCTCGGTCAGCGGCGGGATCGGCACGCGGATCAGCTTGCCGTCGCTCGACGGGTTGAGGCCGAGACCGGAGGCCGTGATCGCCTTTTCGATTTCTTTGATCAGCGGCGGTTCCCAGGGCTGGATCGTGATGAGGCGGCTTTCCGGCACGGCCAGGTTGGCGACCTGTTTCAGCGGTGTGGGATTGCCGTAATAGTCCACCTTGATGTTGTCGAGCAGGGCCAGCGAGGCGCGTCCCGTCCGCAGGCCGGCGAGATCGCGCTTCAAATGCTCCAGCGTGGCTTCCATCCGCTCGGAGTTTTTCTTGTGGGATGCGCTGTCCATGGCATTCGCTCGCGGCGTTCAGCGGCTGGCGGCGGTCACCAGGGTGCCGATCTTGTCGCCCTGGGCCAGGCGCTTGAAGTTTCCGCGCTCCTTCAAGTTGAAGACGATCAAAGGGAGGCTGTTGTCCATGCAGAGGGTGATGGCCGTCGAATCCATGACCTTGAGATTCTGATTGATGATCGACAGGAACGGAATCTCGGAGAACATCTTGGCCGACGGGTTGGTCACGGGGTCCGCTTCGTAGATGCCGTTGACCTTGGTGCCCTTCATGATGACTTCCGCGCCGATTTCCATGGCCCGCAGGACGGCGGCGGTGTCGGTCGAGAAGTAGGGGTTGCCGGTGCCACCCGCGAAAATGACGACCCGCTTTTTTTCGAGGTGGCGGATCGCGCGCCGGCGGATGTAGCCTTCGGCGAGCTGGCGCATTTCGATGGCCGATTGCACGCGCGTGATGATGCCTTTCTTTTCGAGGGCGTTCTGGAGGGCGAGGGCGTTCAGGACTGTGGCCAGCATGCCCATGTAGTCCGCGGAGGCGCGCTCCATCCCCTTGGCGCTGGCGGCGATCCCGCGGAAAATGTTGCCGCCGCCGATGACGACTGCGACCTCGACGTCCGCCTTGACGACCGAGGCGATCTCGTCCGCAAGGGCGTCCAGCACGGCGGCCTCGATGCCGTACCCCTGCTGGCCGGCCAGCAGCTCTCCGCTGATTTTCAGAAGCACCCGCCGGTATTTGGGCGCGCTCATTCCTGGCCTAATTGGTACCGCGTGAACCGCCTGACGCTGATGTTTTCGCCGATCTTGGCGATCTTTTGCGCGAGCAGATCCTTGATGAAGACCGACGGATCCTTGATGAAGGCCTGCTCCAGCAGGCAGCTCTCCTGATAGAACTTCTCGATCTTGCCCTCGACGATCTTTGCCCAGGCCGGCTCGGGCTTGCCCATTTCCTTTGCCTGTGCCAGGTAGATCGCCTTTTCTTTTTCCACGAGCGACGCAGGGATGTCTTCGCGCTTGACGAAGGCGGGGTTGGAGGCGGCGATCTGCAGGCAAAGGTCCTTGACGAAGCCCCTGAATTCGTCATTGCGCGCGACGAAGTCCGTTTCGCAGTTGACCTCGACGAGGACGCCGATGCGGCTGCCGGGATGGATGTAGGACTCCACGAGGCCTTCGTTGGTTTCGCGGCCCGCCTTCTTCTGCGCGGCGGCCAGCCCCTTCTGGCGGAGGTGCTCGATGGCCTTGTCGATGTCGTTGCCGGCTTCGGTCAGGGCCTTCTGGCAGTCCAGGATGCCGGCGCCGGTTTTCTCGCGGAGTTCCTTCACTAACGTGCTGTTGCTTGCCATGCGGATGCGTGTCCTTTCTTCAGCCTGCCTCGCGCAGCCGCGAATCCGCAATTGCAGCAGAAGCGCTCATGAATAATGCGGGCTATGAAGCCGGAACGTGTTCGACGCCGTAGGAGGCCGACCGGCTGGTCCGGACGTCCACCATTTGCATCGGCGACATGCCCGGGGTCGGCACGGTCTCCTCCCGTTGCGTGCGGAGGTGCATGCCCTCGATGCAGGCGTCGGCGATGCGGGAGGCGATCAGTTTGATCGACCGGATCGCGTCGTCGTTGCCGGGAATCGGGTAGTCGATTCCGTCCGGGTCGCAGTTCGTGTCCACGATGGCAACGACCGGGATGCTCAGCCGGTTGGCTTCCATGACGGAGATGTGTTCCACGCGCGTGTCCAGCACGAAGACGCAGCCCGGCAGCGCGCCCATGTTCTTGATGCCGCTCAGGTTCTTCTCGAGCTTGATCCGTTCCTTGTTCATCTGGTGCAATTCTTTTTTGGTATACCCGCTCTCGCTGCCTTCGGCGAGGATGCCTTCATACTTCTTGAGCTTGTCGATGCTCTTGCGGATGGTGCCGAAGTTCGTGAGCATGCCGCCCAGCCAGCGCTGCGTGACCATGGGCATGGCGGCCCGCTTGGCTTCTTCTTCGATGATTTCGACCGCCTGGCGCTTGGTACCGACGAACAGGACGGCTTCGCCGGAGGCGACGGTGTCGCGGGCGAAGGCATAGGCGGCTTCGAAGCGTTGGACGGTTTGCTGGAGATCGATGATATAGATGCCGTTGCGCTCGCCGAAGATAAAGCGTTTCATCTTCGGGTTCCAACGGTTCGTCTGGTGGCCGAAGTGCACCCCGGCTTCCAGGAGTTCCTTGATCGTTGCGGCGCCCATTCCTTTCCCCTTTCCTCGCTTGCGGAGCGCCCGCGTGAGCGGACGAGAGGTCTTGCTCCCCTTATTCCCAAGCGGAGTGGCGTGCCTACACGCCAATACGAATTTGGATATTCAGCCTGATGTCGCGCAGACCGGTGGGGTCGCTCGGCAGAAGCAGGCCCGTGTCCCTAAAGCCTTAAAAACTTAGCACAAGCTTTCGAAGATATGCAAGGTTCGGCCCGCATGATTCATGAGGGTTCGTGACGAAACCGCACGCTTGTTGGGCCGGTTGAGCCCGTTCGGCCCGTTTCACCGTTAACGGCATTAACGGGCATAACCGGCATAACAGGCCCAACACTCTGCCGTGCGGCGTATCGGCGGGTGCAGTAGAAGCCGTCATGAATCATGCGGGCTAGGAACGGTAGGACGCGTTGATGCGGACGTATTCGTAGGACAGATCGGTGATCCAGAGCGTGGCGGATGCCGGGCCGCTTCCGACGGCGATCGCGACGGTGAATTCCCTGTTCTTGACGATCCGGTCGATTCTCCGCTGAGCCGAGGCCCCGAGCGGCCTGCCGGCTTTCAGGATCGGGACGCCGTCGAAGGCCAGCCCGATCCGCCGGGAGTCGATGGCCACGCCGGCCCGGCCGAGGGCGGCGGCGATCCGTCCCCAGTTGGCGTCTTCGCCAAACAGGGCGGTCTTGACGAGCAGGGAGGTGCCGACGGTCTTGGCAATTTGTTTGGCGTCGGCGTGCGTGCGTGCGCCGGTCACGGCCAGTTTCACGACCTTGGTCACGCCTTCCCCGTCGCGGATGACCTTCATGGCCAGGTCGAGGCAGACTTGGTCCAGCGCCCGCTGGAAGGCCGCCAGCGCGGGCGATCCGGCTCGCAGGATCGGATTGCCGGCCAGGCCGTTGGCCAGGCACAGCACCGAGTCGTTGGTGCTCGAATCGCCGTCCACCGAAATGCAGTTGAATGACTTCGCGACGGCTGCGGTCAGGGCCTGTTGGAGCGTCGATGGCCCGATGGCCGCGTCGGTCGTGACGTAGGCCAGCATCGTGGCCATGTCGGGGTGAATCATGCCGGATCCCTTGGCCATGCCGCCCACGGTAATCGTCCTGCCGCCGATGCGTGTGCGGCAGGCGGATTCCTTGGTCCTGAGATCCGTGGTCAGGATTGCCTTGGCTGCGTCGTGGCCGCCTGCCCGCCGCAATTGCTTGATCAGCGCCGGCACACCCTGTCTGATCCTAGCCATGGGCAGAGGCTGGCCGATCACACCGGTCGAGCCGACGAAGACTGTGTGGGGGGCGATCCCAAGCCGTTTCCCAACGAGCTCGGCCATTTCGACTGCATCGGCATAGCCCTGTTCGCCGGTCACGGCGTTGGCATTGCCGCTGTTGACGAGGATGGCCCGGGCGGTTTTGCGGCGCAGCTTCAGGCGGTTGAGTGTGACCGAAGCCGCCGCAAGGCGGTTGGTCGTAAAGACGCCGGCGACGGACCCGTTGCGCTTGGACACCAGCAGCGCCAGATCGGGCAGACG
Source organism: Nitrospiraceae bacterium (assembly GCA_036397655.1). Taxonomy (GTDB): domain Bacteria; phylum Nitrospirota; class Nitrospiria; order Nitrospirales; family Nitrospiraceae; genus 2-02-FULL-62-14. The sequence goes on from DASWIN010000248.1 coordinate 7,120, forward strand.
TTTTTTCTTGATGCCGCAGTGAATGCCGGCCGCCGTGAACCCTTGCGGCGCGGTGATACCTCCACGCACCGTTGTCACGGACTGGCGTGTCATGCCGGTTGAATCGGAAGAAGCGCGACCTGGAGGGGATGCGGCATAGCCTGAATCACGGCCAACAGACTCATGGCCAACATATTCATGGATAGACTCCCGGTCCGGAAATGCCCATCTCCTCTGGAAAGCCCAGCATCAGGTTCATGGCCTGAATCGCCTGACCCGCCGCGCCCTTGATCAGGTTGTCCAGCGCCGCGACGGTCACGATCCAGCCGGCCCGCGTATCGGCAAAGACCGACAGGTCGCAGAAATTCGATCCGCGC
>DASWIN010000249.1:0-7426 GCA_036397655.1 Nitrospiraceae bacterium
GACGATCGCCGCGGCCGTCACCGAAACAGAATTTCTCGAGAAACGCCGTGCGCTGGAGGGCGACCGGATCATCTTTTACGTCAAGATCAAGGCCACGATCAACCTGGACACACTCGACGCCGCCATCAAGCGCCAAAAGGCCTACGAGCAGCTGGCGGAACACCACCACCTTCTGCATGCCGAAAATAGCCAGCTCAAGTCCGAGCTGGACGCGCTGCGCGCGCAAATGAGGGGGTCACGCACGGTGACCCCGCTGAAAGGGCTGATCCCCAACCGCAAGGCCGCCATGGAACTGGTGCATGCCGCGGTCCTGAGCCGCAAATTCCCCGAAAAAATCGAGCTGGCCACCAAAGCGATCGCCATGGACAATCGGTATTTGGATGCCTACGTCGTCAGGGGGCAAACCTATCTCAGCATCGCGTCCTCGAATTCCAAGAAGCGCCCGCGCGCCGAACTCAACGAATATGCGGACCGGGCAATCACCGATTTCGATCGCGCGCTGGGGCTGGACCAGTCCAGCCCCTGGGCCTTGCTGGGACGCGGCGACGCCTATACCTGGAAGAAAGACACCGAGGAAGCGGCGAAAAATTACGAGCGCGCGCTGCAGGCCGACCCCCTCTTCGACATCGCACAGCAACGGCTGATCGCCCTGCGCACGGCGACGGCCAAGAGGCAGGTGGCCGCTCGCCAGTGGCGCCAGGCCCTCGCCACGCTTGATCCCTTGCTGCGGCCTGAGGAATCTCCGAGTTGGCTGTTTCACAAGCGGGAGGCTCACATTCTTCGCAGCCAGGTCTACACCCGGATGGACAAGCCGCGACGAGCCGTCGATGACCTCACGACCGTGCTGCGGGTGGACCCCGCAAATCGCCAGGCCCTGTTGCTCCGCGCGAAACTCTACGAGCGTCTTGATCAGGGATCGTCGGCAAAAAGTGATTTTGAGCGGGCCTGCTCACTGGGGTCGGAAGAAGCCTGCGCTGCCGTGGCCCACTACGCGGCATCTCCGCACCACTAGTCATCCTGCCTTTGTCTTCTGTTATCGACGTAAACCATTGAAAGTATTTTAGAATTTACAACTTTTGGGTTGACATTAGTTTAAAATCAACGCTATACTAAAATATTCGTACCGAGTCATTTACGAATCGAAGTTTCGGGGATAACGGCCGGTTGACCCGAAAGGCCTAGAGCCGCCATAGTTTAATAGCCCATAATTCCTGCACGGTGGGCCTTCTGTGGGGTTGCACAAGCTTCTGTAAAGGCTTAGAGTACGCGTATATGTCCTGTTGTGAATTGTTCATTAATTGCTCTGCGGGGTGCAGGCCTTGCAGCATGCCACCAAAGGGCTAAAGAGCATGACCCAGTATCGCGTTCTCCCAGGTCCCGAGCACTTTCTGCCGCCGTCCGCGGCCTCGATGGGTATTCGCCTGCCGAACCCGGGTGAGGGGCATATCAACGGCGTGATCGTCCCGGAGGAGAAAGCCTACGAAGAAGCGGCGCGACAGTTCCTGATGGCCAAAGTGCCGACGATCTTCCCCGGCCCGCTGGTCCTGTGGGCGTGGAACGAAAAAGCCGCGAAGAAGGCGACGGCCATCCGGCATCTGTATGAAACGATCAAGGAATGCGTGACGCCGCAACAGCAGGCCATGCTGATCCCCATGCCGGACTACCGTCCGAAGTATCCGAAGATCAATCCCGAAGTCGAAATCAACCCGAATCACCCGAACCTGACCATCTGGCACAACAAGATTGACGTCTGCATGTTTGTCGGCGTCCATTGCCACCAGGCCAACCTGTCGCTGAAGATCATCCGCGGCGGCACGTCCTGCTACACGATCGCGATGTGCGCGCAGGCCGGGCACGAAGACGCGATGATGTCGTTCCGCGACGCGACGGCCGACAAGATCATGAAGTTGGCCGATACGGTCAAGCGACTCAAGGGCAGTGTAAAATTCGATCCGAAGAACGTGAAGAAGATCGCCTAACCGCTTCCAAGTGCGGCTAAGGTGAAAAAGGAGGCCGGACCCATGGCAGAGAATAAATCGGTCATCGGCACGCAAAACAAAAAGGGCCAGACCTACACCGACACCTGGAAGCTGATGCACGAGGCGCCGCGCACCCCGTCGTTCTACACGGGCAGCGAGGTGATCAAGGAAGCCCTCCGGCGGGCCAGTTGCGACGTCATGATCGCCTACCCGATCACGCCGCAGAGCGAAGCGGCCGCGCTGATCGGAGAACTGTTCGCCGAAGGTTACATCGGCGATTACTTCCGGGGCGAGAGCGAGTTTGCGGTCATGTCCCAATGCGCCGGCGCGGCCTTCGGTGGCGCGCGCGTGTTTACCACGACGGCCGGTCCGGGCACGATGCGGGCCATGGAAAACTTCCCGATGTGGGCCGGTGCGCGGCTGCCGATTCAGATGATCGTCACCTGCCGGGGGATCAATTCACCGCTGTCGATCCAGCCGGATACACTGGAAATCGCCTATCTGCTGAACACGGGCATGCTGGTCTGGCATGCGGAGACAGCCCAGGACTTCTTCGATTGGATTCTCATGGGCTACATGGTGTCGGAAGAGCCGGACGTGCACCTGCCGCTGGCGCTCTGCTGCGACGGGTTCTTCGTCACGCATACCAAGGACGTGGTGAACCTGACGCCGGCGGACATGTGCCTGCCGCCATACGACCCCTATCGCTCGCCGGTCCCATGCATGGACATGGAATGTCCGCCGGTCCGGATGATGCGCGATCCGTTTATCATGAAAAGCAACTACATCAGCTACGCCACGCACGCGAGCTGGCAGCAGGAAGTCTGGGCGGCTGTCGAGCGGTCGCGCAAACACACGATCAAGTGGCTGAACGGCCTGATCGAGACCGAAAACGTCGACGAGGAGATCCTGATCGTGGCTTCCGGCACCGCCGTGTCCCAGGGACGCGAGGCCATTCGCCTGCTGGAAGACGAAGGTATGCGCTGCGGCCTCGTGAAGGTCAAGGTCCTGCGGCCGTGGCCGGGCGAGGAAATCCGCGAAGCGACCAAGAATGCCAAGCATATTTTCGTGCCGGAGTTCAACGTCACGGGCTGGCTGGCGAAGGAAATCAAGGCTTCCATCCCGAACAGCGAGAGGGTCCATGCAGGCCCTCGCGTCTGCGGCGGAATGACGATGCCGCCGGAGATCATCGTGCAAGAGATCAAAACCGCCCTTGGCATGAAATCCATGTCGCTGGCCGGACGCGGCAGCTGAGATGCACCACACTGAATATCGCGAGTATCTGGAAGAGGAGGCACCATGAGCAAAGAACGAATCAAAATCGCACCGGAGATGTATGACATCATGCCGCCGGAGTACCAGGATCTGGTCAACCGGGCGACCTACGGCAAGGAAGGCCGCGGGTGGAAGGACATCGGCACCTCCAAGGAGCTGATCGAAGAGCATTCGCTCTGCGCCGGCTGTCCGGAGTCCATGGCCTTCCGGTACATCCTGGCCTCGCTGCCGGCTCCCGAAGACACCGTGATGGTGGGTTCCACGGGCTGCACCAGCCTCGTGTTTCCGATGGTGGCCGTCCACAACATCCATTCCCTCTTCGGCAACCAGAACGCGATCGCGTCGGGCTTGAAGCGGGCCCTCACCGTCCGGTTCCCCGGCAAGGTTAAGGATGTCGTGGTCCTGGCCGGCGACGGCGCGACCGTGGATATCGGGCTGGACATGACCATGCAGGCGTGGTTCCGACAGGAGAAGTTTACCACGATCTGCTTCGACAACGAGCTCTATGCCAATACGGGCGGTCAGGAAAGCGGCCTGATGCAGAAGGGCTTCGTGGCCAAGATGGCGCCGGTCGGCAAGACCTTCGAGAAGGTGCGCCTCCCGGAGATCGCAAGGGAGGCAGGCTGCCATTACGTAGTCCAATGCACGGTCAGCAAGCCGTCCCTGATCGAGAAGGTGGTCCGAAACGCGGTGCTCATCGCTCGCGAGCTCGGCCCCACCTATCTGCAGCTCTACACGCCCTGCATTCTAGAGATCGGCAAGAACAGCATGGAAGGGCTCCAGGAGATGCGGGATTCCGAGAAACCGACCGAGCGGTTCTCCTACAAGGAATTCGTCAGCGAGCCGGCCAAACAGCTTCTGGCTGAGCTGGCCGCCAAGGACAAGGAAAAGAAAGAGGCAGCGAAACAGCTCGCGGGACAACAGGCCTAAACCCTGCCGGCAAGCACAGGAGCGACGCATGATCAAGAAACGGCTCAATATTCGGATGTCAGGCCTCGGCGGTCAGGGCGCCGTGACCGCGGCGCATGTGATGGCGATGGCCGCCAACAAGGACGGCAAGTTTTCGATCTCGAACCCGTTCTTCGGGGCGGAAAAACGCATGGCCCCAGCCGAGAGCTACTGCCGAATCGGCATCGAGCGCATCTACGATCGCGGCGAGCTCGTGTTCCCGGACGTGATCGAAGTGTTCCATCCGCAGGTGATCACGATGGGCAAGAGCTATACGATGCCCTTCTATTCCGGCATCAAGGAAGGCGGCGTGGTCATCATCAATTCGGACATGCCCCTGCTCTCGGACGAAGACGTCCAGCGTCTCAAGGACCTGCATGTCGCGCTCTTCTACATCGCGGGCACCGAGATCGCCTTGGAAGTGGCCGGCACGGAGCTGTCCACCAACATGACGATGATCGGCTCCGTCGCCGGCATCACCCAATGCGTCTCGATGGACGCGCTGGACCAGGCGCTCCAGGAACGGTTCGGGAAAAAGTTCGTGGCTTCCGGAGGCACCGCGTCGCTGGACGAGGCGATCAAAAAGAAATTCGCCAAGAAGGAAATGTTGCTGGCGAAGAACCTGGCCACCATGAAGCGCGCATACGAACTTGGCGCCGAGTGGGCCGAGAAGAATCACGTCGAGTTGCGAGTCGGCAATCCCGCCGTCGCCGCGTAACGCAAGAAGGAATGCCGACGCATGTATAACATCGCCCAGGTCATCGACGAGAAGTGCGTCGCCAAGAAGGGCTGCCGTCTCTGCATCATGTACTGCCCCGAGGCCAACTGCCTCGACCTCAACACCACGAAAATGGTTGCCGAGGTGCACATCAGCCGCTGCAAAGGCTGCGAGTTATGCGTCGTCGTGTGCAACGCCGCCAAGCACGAGGCGATCACGATGCAGGCCGTGGGCGCTGACGGAAAATTGATGAAGACAAAAGGCGAGTCGGCCGCCCTGGGACAGGCCTATCAAGGCTGACAAGTAATTGTTCGACACAAACCCCATGGCCCTCGCCATGGGGTTTTTTTTCAGGCGAGGAATACTGTCATGGAATCAGAAGACAATGTTCTAGGGAGCCTCCTCGAAGAGATCAAGGAAGTGATGCGCCGGTTTCCGAAAGCCCTGGAACAGCGGTCAGCGGAGATCGCTGCCACCGGGAAGGACCCCGACGCGGCCGCCAAGCTCAGGAGCGGCGCAGACGCCATGAAGGACAGCGGTAACATCTACGTGTCCTGGGCCAAGCATTATGTGTCGTTGGCGTCGGGCAACACCGATGCGTCATCCGACGAGGACGAAACCGAGGACTTCAACGTCTAATCCATCTCTCTTGCTTCCTCTCCCGGTCGGAAAAACCTCTTACCCATTCAGACGTGTTGTGCTACAATTCTCTTGCTTTACTAACAACAGTGTTCCCCGGTAGCTCAGTTGGTAGAGCAGCCGGCTGTAGGACGTGCTGCGGTGGCTGACCGACGCACATACACAGATCGTCGCGAATATCTCATCAACGCTGTCCGTAAACGGCGTAAAGCGATTCGCCAAAAGGCAATCCTTTATAAAGGCGGCCGTTGTGAGAGATGCGGGTATGATCGGTGTAGCGAGGCGCTTGAATTCCATCATCTGGAATCAGCGCACAAGGATTTTGGCATCTCCAGCAAGGGATATACCCGAAGCTGGAGCAGGACGCGCGAGGAGCTTGATAAGTGCGTCTTCTAGTGTGCCAATTGCCACCGCGAAACTCACGCAGAACTGCAGCTTCCGCGGGATAACCGCGGTCGAAACATCGGGTGAATTCAGGGAAGCCTGCCCCGAATCAATCGGATTCGGAACGGTAATCCTGAGCGAAGCCTGCCGAAGGGTCAGCGTGTAGGCAGGAACGTGCAGAGACTAGAGGCTGAGGAACCCATCCAATAAGGCCTCGACAGCGCCCGACACCCTCCCCTGAATTTCAGGCGGGTGAAGAGATAGTCCAAGCCCGGTCGAAAGACTGGGGCACTTGTAACCGGCTGGTCGCAGGTTCGAGTCCTGCCCGGGGAGCCAATCTAGGTCAAAAGCGGGCACTCCTTCATTAGAGGGGGTGCCCCTTTTGGTCCCTCCAACCGCCCGCGCCAGGGCCGCGTAATTCCCCTTCAACAGAATCTGTCCATTTTAGTAATGTATCTCCTCGGGCAATTCCCAGCGCATGCCCACAGCACCAGAGCCCAACCGGACGTGTGATGCATGAACAGCGAGTACTGGCCGCCATCGCGTGCGGTGGAAACCGCAGGCTCCGGACTTTCGCCGCCGGCAAGCTGATGATGCCCTTGGCGAACACCCTCAGCGCTAGGGACATATCCTGGCCCGGGTTTCCAACTCGCACTGGCACTCGTAGCATAATGTTGTCGTGGGACGAATCTGCAGGCGTTCGTATGGGATGGAATCGTGGCATCGGAGACAAAGGCCATAGTGCTGCTGCTCTATCCGCTCCAACGCCGCTTTTACCTGCTGCAATTCTGTTTCAACTCGCCGTTGCTGCCCGATGGCCATCTGCTGCTGTTGAATCGCATCCATCCGTGTAAGCCGGCCGATGGGCTGGTCAAGGCTTACAGGCTGTTGCTCGCGGGCCGTGTCCTTTAGGCGAGCCTCCAGTGTTTGCCGCATCATCGAGAGCTGCCGACGAAGAACCTCGCGTTGCTGTTCGGTCAGTTTGCTCATCGGTGTGAGTTCAACGAAGGCGGTTGAGTGTAGCCCAAACCCCTCGCCCAAGATGATCTGCCGCCACGTAGCTGTGCCGCGCCAGGCGCGCAGCGAGCGGCCAGGTGCTTGGCCGCGACAGCACACGCAAGGCAATGCGTGGGATATTGATAATCTCGAAGCCGCCCAGAATCGGTGAGAGGTCGTCGTCTATGCCATCGGAGACCCCCTTCATGGCCAGGCACGGAATCCCCCGTTCCCGACAAAGAGCCGCAATTGTCTGGCTTTCCATGTCCACGGCAACCGCGCCGCTCTTCGCCGCCAGATCGCGCCTCGCCGTCGGCGTCAAAACCGGACTGGCCACGGTGACGAGCGGGCCGATATGGTATGGAATGGCACGCTCCTTCAATGCGGAGCCGGCGGTGTCCGTCAATGAAGAATCCGTCGACTGAATGATGACGTCGCCCACCATGATATTCGCCCGAAGCGCACCGGCCAGCCCGCTGCAGATCAT
>DASWIN010000250.1:0-3342 GCA_036397655.1 Nitrospiraceae bacterium
CGCCGCGTTGGGTTGGAAGGTGACGGAATAGTCGGTGGTGCCTTGTTCGGAGTAGAGGACCACGGAGCCGTCGGTGCCGGCGGCGCCGACGTTCAGGGCGCCCAACGAGGTCAGGCGCAGCATCTCGCTGACCGTGCCGGCCTTGGCCAGCGAAACGACCAGGTCGGCGTCTTCGGAGGTATCGGTGGCATCGGTGAGGACCAGATCGAGCGAGCCGCGCTGGGCGGTGGTGCCGAGGTCATTCTCGATTTGGAAGATCAGGCCCGCGCCGATGCCGGCCGCGGCGGTGCCAGTTGTCGTGTGAGTCAGGGTCATGAGGTCCGTCACGGTGCTGAGGGACGCATCGTCCCGAACCACCTCGATCACCGTGCTGGGTGTGGTGGTGCCGATGCCGAGCTCGCCGGAGGAATCGAGCGTCATGCGAATCTGTCCGGATTGGGAACTGGCTGGCGTCGTCAGAAAATCGATCCGGGTTGGAATATTGTTGTTTGCGGGGGTGCCATCCAACTCATAGCGAAGCCCGGTTTCTCCGATCAGAGAATCGCCATCGTAGGTGGCGACGCCTACCGTGGCCAGGTTTGCCCCAGCGGGGATAATAGCCGCAGCTCCTTCGGAGCCCCCGTAGCGTTTGAAGTACAGGTCGGGTTTATGGCTCGCGGTATCCGAATAGCTGGCGACCACGATGTCCCGGTTTCTTCCGAGAATAGTCAATGCCGCGTCAGCATTGAACGGTGCGTCGGTGCCGATGGTGACGGCAGCTTCACCACCTGCATCCTCCTGCTTGACACGGAATTGCACGTCTCCATTATTATCCGATCCCTGAATCCAGATCGCGTTGCCGTCATTCTGGTCGGCGAACTCCAGATCGAGAAGCACCGTATCGTTGTTCGCTGCGCCGCTGGAATACAGCTTGAGCAGACTCCCGCCATCAAGATCGGAGGTGAACAGCGTGGTTTCACCGTTATCAAATGTGATGGTAGTCAACCCGTTGTTGTCCGGATCACTGATGTCGTCCCATGCGGTGGCGCTGCCGACGGTGGCCGGATCCACCCAGGAGAGGGCACCGCTGCCATCGGATTGGAGCAGGTAGTCGACCCCGCCGTCATCCGCGGGGAGGGTGTAGGTGACCGCCTGCGTCATGGCGGCGTGGGGCTGGAGGGTGACGGAGTAGTCCGTGGTGCCCTGCTCGGAATACAATCGGAGGATGCCGTCCGCGACTCCGCTCGCCCCCAGCTGCAGCACCCCCGTGCTATCGATGGAGGCGCGGGTCACCAGGCTGTTCGGCGAGGATCCCGTGCTTCCGGCTGGTGCGGTGCGGAACACGATCGAGCCGCCCGCGCCGGTCCCGGTGCCCTGGCCGCCCGCGAGTTGAAGCGCGCCGCCGGCATTGTCCGTCCCGCTGCCGCCGGTGCCGTGGATGGTGTAGGCAGAGGGATCCGTCGTAGCGACCCCAGCGCCGAAATAGACATTGCTCGTGGGCTCACCGGATGAACCCGCGACGAATTGATTGATAGTTGTTGCGGCGGCATTCAGCCCGAGCACGATCGCGCCCTGCGCGCCGTTTGAGTCGTTGCCGATGGTGACGCCCGAATGCGCGCCGGTGACATTCACACCGATGGCCACAGAATCGTTGCCGGCATTGGAGGCGCCTTGCCCGATCGCGATCGACCGGACGACCGACGCGCTTGCGTTCTGACCGACGGCGGTCGATTGCTGGCCGGTGGCGCTGGCGCCGGCACCGACGGCCGTCGCACCCTGCAGGCCGCTTGCGGTCGCGTTGTAGCCGACGGCCACCGCGTCATCGTTCGTGCTCGCGTCGGCGTTATACCCTACCGCAAGCGAATTGTTCGTGGCGCCCGCAGTAGCGCCAAATCCGAACTTCTCGCTGTTCGAGCCGCTGCCGGGGCTGGTGATGTTGCCCACGACATGCAAAGCGGCCAGCGGGCCGGTCGTGCCGATCCCCACCCACTCGTTCACCGTGTCGACGTTGACGATTGCCACGCCGCCGTCGGCGTCCAGAATCTGAAATCCCTGGATGGAATCGGTGGACGTCTGGAACTGGGCTCTCCCGGTCCCGGTGACGCTCATCAAGTCCGTCCCGCTTGAATTCTCGAATACCACGAGGGCATTGCTGGTTTGAGTGGCATTGCCCTGGACGAGCAATTGGACCTCATCGGTATCGCCGTCGATCCCCAGCTTGGCAAGATTGCTCGTCGTCCCGATCGACACATTGTCCGTGCCGTCATCGAGCCGGACCACGGCCCCGTCATCGGTCCAGGGGGAGGCCTCGCCGGCCTGAACCACCCAGGACAGCGCGCCCGCGCCATCGGTCTGAAGAACGTCGTTCGCGCCGCCGTCATCAGCGGGCAGGGTGTAGGTGACGGCCTGGGTCATGGCGGCGTGGGGCTGGAGCGTGACGCTGTAGTCGGTCGTACCCTGCTCGGAGTAGAGGAGGAGAACCCCGTCTCCGCCTTCCAGACCCAGTTGAAGCTGGCCGGCCAGAACATTGTCCTGGCCGGTTCCGGCTTGGTAGATACCGTAGTCATTGGTAGCGGAGCCGGTCAACGCTTCAATCCTCAGCCCGTAGCGGTTGGTGACGGAACTGCCGGTTGCATCCAAGTCCTCGATGTGGATTCCGGCCATGGAGTCCACGGTTCCCCCGCTAGCCGTGGCATCGATGTACGCGCCCCCCAAGTTGGTGATCGTTCCAGCCGTGGAGGTCGAGGCCAGCCAGGCTCCGTACATATCGGTGATCGTGGCGGCCTGGGAATTGCTCGTGGTGCCCTCCAGTCCGTGCAGACCCTCGATCGCGAGACTGTTCGTGCTGTTATTTTCCGTCCAGCCTGCCGTGCCGATCACGCGGCCCAAATCGAAGGTGATACCCGAGCCGACAGGGATGTACCCTGCCACGCCGAGCCGATTGGCGCCCGCCGCGTGGTCGGCGGTCAAGCCCCCGAAGTTCATCGAGGAGAGCGTGCCATAGACGTACCCGGTGGTGGTCGAATCGGTCCGTTCGATATGCGCCTGCGCAGGAGTGCCGTCGTAGATCCCGATCTTCACCCGTCCGTCATTGAAAATCCTCATGCGTTCCAGATTATTCGTTCCAAGTGAGAGCGCGTTGTTCGAGCGGTTATACATCGTGCGATCCCCTCCGGACACGTGGATGTTTCCGGCAACCTCGAGGGACACATTGGGGTTGTTCGTGCCGATGCCGAGCCGGTCCGTCGCGTCGTCCCAGAACAGGTTCGCGTTGTCCTGCGCGAGTGCGCCGTTGGCATCAGCGAAGGGGACCGAGCCCTGGGTGAGCGTGGCATCGGCCTGCACCGTCGCAGTGCCGGTGAG
>DASWIN010000251.1:0-3188 GCA_036397655.1 Nitrospiraceae bacterium
CCGGCGTGGTCGTCACGGCGGTCGAGGAAGGCAGCCTGGCGGAGTCGGCCGGCATCTCCATGGGCGACCAGATTCTGGAAGTGAACCGCAAGGCGGTGCCGGACCTCGAAGCCTACCAGCGGCTCGTCGAGCCGATCAAACCCAAAGATCTCACGCTGCTGCTGATCAACCGCCAGGGCACCCTCCTGTTCGTTCCCATAGAGGGGGAGTAACGCTTCTTCTCCCCGATTTTTCCCGTTGACTTGATTTGTCCGTTAGTGCTACGAAATAGATAAACGTAGCACTGGGAGATGCCATGAAGGAACTGGTTCGTTTTGGCGTGTCGCTCGACGGCGATCTGCTCGACAGCTTTGACGACCTCATTGCTCGCAAGGGCCATACCAACCGCTCCGAGGCCATCCGTGATCTGATCCGCGATAATTTGGTCGAGCGGCAATGGAATGAGAACAAAGAAACGGTCGGGACCGTCACGATCGTCTACGATCACCACGTCCGCGCCCTCACCGACAAGCTCACCAGCATTCAACACGACTACCAGCACCTGATCGTCTCCGCCATGCATGTCCACCTGGACCACGATCATTGCCTGGAAGTCCTCGTTGTGCGGGGCAGGGGATCGGAAGTGCGGAAAGTGGCCGATATCCTCATCGGCACCAAGGGTGTGAAGCATGGAAAACTTGCTATGACGACGACGGGGGAGGCGTTTCATTAAGCCGCCGCATGCGCCCGCTCGGGTTCTCTCTCTCAGCCTGGCTTCTTGTCTTTTGTTCCGCCGTGCCGGCCCTGCTCGCGCATGACCCGGATGCGCCCGATGCCACGGTTCCGGAGATCGGCGTGACGGCTGACCGACCGGTGGCGGCCTCGTCGCAACAGTTCATTCCGGATAAAGAGTATTTACTGCAGCCACAGGGCCGGCCGGCCCAGGTGCTGCGCCTGATTCCCGGCTTTATCGCCGTGGAGCATTCGGGCGGGGCCGGCAAGGCCGACCAGTATTTTCTGCGGGGCTTCGACGCCGACCACGGCACCGACGTCGCGTTCTTTTCCGACGGCATGCCGATCAATCTTCGGACCCATGCCCACGGCCAGGGCTACGCCGACCTGAACTTCATCATCCCTGAGACTATCGAAGGCCTCGACGTGCATAAGGGGGCCTATCACGCCCAGTTCGGAGATTTTGCGACGGCGGGCGCCGTCAACTTCAAGACCCGCGAAGTCGTCAAGGAAGGCGTGGTGCAACTGGCCGGCGGGCAGTTCGACACGCAGCGGCATCTGCTGATGTTCTCACCGACCACGGGCAAGGTCCGCACGTTGTTTGCGGCCGAGGGCTACTATACGAACGGGCCGTTCCAGAACGACAACCGCTACTTCCGCACCAATGTCATGGGCAAGGCGACGATGAATCCGACGAATCGGTCGGAGCTGAGCCTCACCGGCACCTATCACAAGGCCCAGTGGAACGCTTCGGGAGAAATTCCGCTGCGGGGGGTGACGGATGGCTCTCTGGATCGCTTCGACGCGATCGATTCGACCGAAGGCGGAAAAACCACCCGTGCGACAGGGAAGCTGAACTATCACTATGATACGACTGGCGGCGGGAGCTTCTTTGCCAATGCCTATGCGCAATATTACAAATTCGATCTCTACACGAATTTCACTTTCTTCCTGAACGATCCGGTCAACGGCGACGGCATCCAGCAGTCGGACCGGCGCGTCATCTACGGCGGGGATACGGGCTATCGCCAGGCCGGCAAGCTGATGGACATGGATGCGTCGGCGACTGTCGGTGTGCAAAGCCGGGTGGACGACATTCACGCGCGGCTTGGCCCTCAGGTCAAGCGTGACCCGACCGGAACGACGACGGACAACGACATTCTCGAAGCGTCGTATTCGCCCTTCGTGAAGCTGGAGGTCCAGCCGGCGCCATGGATTCGGTTTGCGGGCGGCGTGCGAAGCGACACGTTCACGTTCGATGTCCGCAACCGCTGCGAGACCTGCGTGGAACAGTCGGCCGGCCGGAAGACTTCTTCGATGGTGCTCCCGAAGGCCAACCTGATCTTGGGACCGTGGTTCAAGACGGAGTTATTCGCGAATTACGGCGAGGGGTTCCACAGCAACGATGCCCGCTCGGCCGTGGCCGCCGGCTCGTCGCCTCTCGCGCGGGCCAAAACCTATGAAGTCGGCATGCGATCCAAGCCCTGGGGGCCGGACGGTCTTGAGCTGACCGCCACGCTGTGGCAGGTGGACCTCAAGTCCGAACTGGTGTTTGTCGGCGACGAGGGGACAACCGAGATTCGCGGCGCCTCCAGGCGACGCGGCATGGAGGTCGCCGCGCGCGGTCAGATCATGGGTCCGTTGTATTTCAACGGCAGCGTTACGATGACGAGCCCTAAGTTCAGGAACGGCGATGCGATCCCGCTGGCGCCCGAGCTGACCGGTTACGGGGCCGTTATTTTACAGTTACCGCAGGGTTTGACGACGCAGTTGCAGGGAACGTATATGGGCGTCCGGCCGCTGACTGAGGACCGGAGCATCAAGGCGCCGTCGTGGATCGATTTCGACCTGTCCATGCGCTACAAGCTTCCTGTGAAGCTCGAGCGGGGACGGCTGGAAGCCTTTCTGTTTATCCAAAATCTCTTCGACACCCAGTGGGAGCAGGCGACCTTCGCGTTTCAGTCACGCCTGCCGAGCGAGGCGGCCGGGGTTACCGACGTCCATTTCGTGCCGGGGACTCCGCGCTTCCTTATGGGCGGGATCTCCTGGTATTTTTGAGCGGCTGCGCCGCAGGCACGAGGCGATAGGCAATGGGCTATAGGCAGCAGAAGAAGAACAAAACACTCTTTACCCATAGCCGATCGCCTATAGCCGATCGCCCAAGTCCGCACTCCAGGATTCTTCCCCGTGCCTATTTTCGTCGGCCGACCTTGCAAGTCGCCCGGTCGCTGCTCGGCAAATATCTGGTTCGCAGGAACGGACGAAAGATCCTGGCCGGCCGCATCGTCGAAGTGGAGGCCTACATCGGCACGGAGGATCGCGCCTGTCACGCCTCGAAGGGACGCACGGCCCGCACCGAGGTCATGTTCGGGCCGGCCGGGATGTCCTATGTCTACCTGGTCTACGGGATGCACCACTGCTTCAATATCGTGACGGAGCGGGTCGGCTACCCGTCGGCCGTGCTGGTGCGGGCCGTA
>DASWIN010000252.1:0-4588 GCA_036397655.1 Nitrospiraceae bacterium
CGCGTTCCGGCGCGCCACGCGCAGGGCCTCCGCCGAGCAGTCCGTCGCATAGAGCACCGCCAGCGGCAGCCGCTGCGCAAGCGACACGGCGATGCACCCGGAGCCGGTGCCGAGATCCACGGCGATCGGCCTGCGTCCCGCCTCCGGCCGCATCCCGGCGCACCGGACCGCGGCTTCCACCAGCAGTTCCGTTTCGGGCCGGGGGATGAGCACGCCCGGCTCCACCTCGAATTCCAGCCCGCAAAAATCCTGCGTGCCGAGCAGATATTGCAACGGCTCCCGGTTCGCGCGGCGGGCCAGCAGCGCCTGCGCGCGGCGCAACCCCTCGCCCTCCACCACCTGCGCGTCGTTCAACATCAGATCGAGCGCCGTGCGGCGCAACGCGTGTTCGAGGAGCCAGCCCGTCTCCCGCCCGGCCTGCTCCACGCCGGCGCGCAGGAGCAGCACCGTCCCCTCGCGCGTCAGGTCGCCGATGGTCACCGCGCCCCCCGCGATCTGCCGGTCCGTCGCACTCACACGCCCTCCGCCGTCATCTGCTTCGCCTGCGCAGCCTTCAGCCCTTCGATCAACTCGTCCATATCGCCGTCCAGGACCTGCTCCAGCCTGTGGAGCGTCAGCCCGATCCGGTGATCCGTCATGCGATTCTGCGGCACATTGTACGTCCGGATCTTCTCGCTCCGGTCTCCGGTCCCGACCTGCGACTTCCGCTGCTGGGCGATGTCGGCATCCTGCTTCTCCCGCTCCGCCTCGACAATGCGCGTGCGCAGCGTGCGCATGGCCTTGGCCCGGTTCTTCAACTGCGACCGCTCGTCCTGGCACGTCACGACCACGCCGGTCGGAATGTGCGTGATCCGCACGGCCGACTTGGTCGTATTGACGCTCTGCCCGCCCGCTCCCGAGGAGCAGAAGGTGTCGATGCGGAGGTCGTTCGGGCTGATGTTCACGTCCACTTCCTCCACTTCCGGCATGACCGCGACCGTGACGGTCGAGGTATGGATGCGCCCGCTGGCCTCCGTGGCCGGCACGCGCTGCACCCGGTGCACGCCGCTCTCGAACCTGAACTGCCCGTAGGCGCCCCTGCCTTCGACCAGCAGCACGACGTTCTTGTACCCGCCGATGCCGGTTTCGTCCGCCTCCATCAATTCCGTTTTCAGCCGCTTGCGCTCCGCATAGCGCGTATACATCCGCAGCAGGTCGCCGGCGAACAGGGCCGCTTCTTCGCCGCCGGCACCCGCCCGGATCTCGACGAACGTGTTCTTGTCGTCGCGCGGATCCTTCGGAACCAGCAACTCCGTCACCCGCTCCTCCATCCGACGCCGTCTCTCTTGAAGCGTGCGGACTTCCTCGGTCGCCAGCCCCTTCAGCCCGGTGTCGGCGTCCTTGAGCATCTGCTCGGCATCATGCAGATGCGCGAGCAGGGCCTGGTACTCGGCGAAGAGGTGCGCGGTCTCTTCCAGGTCGCTGCGCTCCTTGTTGAGCTTGCGCATTTGATCGGGCTGGCTGAGGACGGACGGCTCCACGAGCTGCTGGGTCAGCTCGTCGTAGCGCCTGGCGGTGGCCTCCCACTTGGCCAGCAGCAGCGCGTCCCTGGACTCTGCCGTGTTCGTGTCAGCCATGTTCCCGTTCGCTTCCTTGCGCGACTTCGTCGCAACGTAGGCGGGTCAAAAAAAGGGACCCTGCCCCTCTACGAAGCAGGGTCCCTCTGGTGAATGCGCTAGTGCGTCCGATGTAGGATCGGCGTCACCCTTACTTCGTCTTCTTGGCGTACTTTTTCTTGAACCGCTCCACACGCCCCTCGGTATCGAGGATTTTCTGCGTGCCCGTGAAGAAGGGGTGGCAATGGGAGCAAATGTCCACTTTGAGGTCGCCGACCGTCGAGCGCGTCATGATCTTGGCCCCGCAGGCGCAGCTGATGGTGGCTTCCCTGTACACCGGATGAATGCCTTTTTTCATTTCGATCTCCTCAGCAGGTAGCACATAGCGAATAGCCGGCAGCCGGATTGCCCGAAGCTATTCGCTGCGAGCTGTCAGCCATCAGCTTATCATCTGTTCATCGATTGCAGGAAGTCCTGGTTGGTCTTGGTTCCGCCGATCTTGTCGATCAGGAACTCCATCGCTTCCATCGTGCCCAGCGGGCTGAGCACCTTCCGGAGGATCCACATCTTGTTGAGCCGGTCCTTGTCCACCAGCAGCTCTTCCTTGCGGGTGCCGGACTGGCTGATGTCGATTGCCGGGAAGATCCGCTTGTCGGCCAGCCGGCGGTCCAGATGGACCTCCATGTTGCCGGTGCCTTTGAATTCCTCGAAGATGACATCGTCCATGCGGCTGCCCGTGTCCACCAGGGCCGTGGCCATGATCGTCAGGCTTCCGCCGTTCTCGATGTTCCGGGCGGCGCCGAAAAACCGCTTCGGCCGCTGGAGCGCGTTGGAATCCAGACCGCCGGAGAGGACCTTGCCGCTCGGGGGCGAGATCGTATTATACGCGCGGGCCAGTCGGGTGATACTGTCCAGCAGAATGACCACGTCCCGCTTGTGCTCGACGAGGCGTTTGGCCTTTTCCAGGACCATCTCGGCCACCTGCGCGTGGCGCTGGGCCGGCTCGTCGAACGTGGAGCTGATGACTTCAGCCGCCTTGACCTGCCGCTGCCAGTCGGTGACTTCTTCCGGCCGCTCGTCGATCAGCAGGACGATCAGCGTGACTTCGGGATGATTCTTGAGAATGGCCCGCGCGATGGCCTGGAGCAGCATGGTCTTGCCGGTCCGGGGCGCCGCGACGATCAGCCCTCGCTGCCCCTTGCCGATCGGGGTGATGAGCTCCATGATCCGCGTGCAATGTTCTTCCTGGTCGAACTCCAGCTTGATCCGCTCTTCGGGATAGAGCGGCGTCAGGTTGTCGAACAGAATCTTGTCCCGCGCGATCTCCGGCTCCTCGAAATTGACCTTCTCAACTTTCAGCAGGGCGAAATACCGCTCGCTCTCCTTCGGAGGGCGAATCTGGCCGGACACGATATCCCCGGTCCTCAGATTGAACCGGCGGATCTGCGAGGGAGAGATATAAATGTCGTCGGGGCCCGGCAGGTAGTTGGAGTCCGGCGCCCGCAGAAATCCGAAGCCATCGGGCAGCGTTTCCAGCACGCCCTCCCCATAGATCGAGCCGTTCTTTTCGGTCTGCGCCTGTAGAATCGCGAAAATCAGCTCCTGCTTGCGCAAGTTCGCCGCCCCCTCGATCTTGAGGTCGCGCGCGACTTCATTCAGGTCGGCGATGGTCTTCTGCTTCAGTTCGGCAAGATGCATGGTCTTCTCCCCTAACATAATTTATTCCGCCCTCCACACGGCTGAGGCCCCCGCCCCGGCCTTATTACGCTCATTCATTGTCTGCGATGCTGTTCCAGGTAACTGATGAAAGGTCACGACGGCGCGGTGTCGCTTCGCTGGCGAGGCTATCTCGCGGCAATCTACTCTCCGGCCCCTGCGTGCGCCTCTCCGTCCGTGATATTTGTTGCCGGCTGTCGCCCCGCTTTCTTCACACGTGCGGGAACGCGCTGCACTCCGTCTGCTTCCGCCTGCTTACACGATTGTTTTGATTCGAGTTCGCCCCGGGAAGCTGACTGGATTGGAAGTCGATTTGAATTCAGCTTGAGTTCAGGAAAGTACGATCTGTGTCATAGTATCCACGGCAGCCCGGTTTGTCAATAACATTTTCCGCCCCGGCGCGTTCATTGCGCAGGCTCTTTCGGATGTGCTATGAGTGAACGGGCGCGAGCCAGACGACCATGGCGGAACAAGACGACGAATATCCGGATCGGCTCTTCAGTCTCTCTGAAGCCAACCACCTCATCCCAAGCCTCGAGGAACACCTTGCGGCCGTCAAGAAGAGCAAGACCGTACTCGTCCACACGCGTGACGAGATAAAAAAAGCCAGTGCAAACGCCAAGTTCGGAGGTGGAAGCTTCGCGGCTCCCCACTATATTTCCGCGCTCGAACAGATCAACGATCACCTCCAAAAGATCCAGGAGATGGGCGTGGTGGTCAAGGATATCGAGATGGGCCTCTGCGACTTCCCGCACCTGCACGAGGGGCGCGTCGTGTACCTGTGCTGGAAACTCGGCGAGCCGGAAGTCGGCTGGTGGCACGAGATCCATAGCGGCTACGGGAGCCGCCAACCGCTCAGCGGCGACCAGTGCTAACACTCTTCTCACTCCCTCCTTGTAGAGCACGTTACGAACCATGAAATTCGTCATCCTCGGTTTTGACGGCCCCGAGGGGCAAGCAAAGCGCAAGGTGCATCGTCCGGCTCATCTCGCGAATCTGGAGCCGCTGGTCCGGCAGGGCCGGGTGGTTCTGGCCGGCCCCCTCACCGACCAGACCGGCAGCCTGATCGTCATTGAGGCCGACTCGCTGGCGGAAGCCCAGGCGTTTGCGGATTCCGATCCGTACACCGTGCAAGGCATTTTCGCGCGAGTGGAAGTCCATCCGTTCACGCAGGTGTTCCCTAGCCCGCATTCTTCATGAGGGTTCGTGACGAAACCGCACACTTGTTGAGCCGGTTGAGCCCGTTCGGCCCGTTTCACCGTTAACGGCATTAACGG
>DASWIN010000253.1:0-2177 GCA_036397655.1 Nitrospiraceae bacterium
TGGGCCCGAAGTACGGTGACCTGTTCGACGCCGCCGACCTCGACCGTGCGCGCAAGCGGCTCCGCGACCACGGCTTCGACTCCGCCCGCTGCGAGGGGTGACGGGCCACGGATGGCAGGCGCGGCATCTTCATTGACATTGCGATGTTGCCCTGTCAGCATGGAACATTAGGTGAACACGCTTTGCCCAAGTACGCGCCGCAGACGAGACAGGGGCAGCTCGGAGGCGGGGTGGTAGCGCAGGCCCACCGAACCTATGAGGTGAGGTGCCCGGTCTACGGCTTCGTAAAGTTCGACGATTGGGAGCGTGAGATCATCTCGTGCAAGCCGTTCCAGCGGCTTCGCCGCATCCGCCAGCTCGCGTGGACCGATCTCGTTTACCCCGGCGCCATGCATACGCGATTCGAGCATTCGCTCGGCGTAATGAACATGGCGACTTTGCTTTACGATGGCATTGTCGAGCGTTCCGGCGACCTGTTGCAGTCGGAGATGGGGTACGACGAGGACGGCTTACGGAGGCATCGTGTGCTGGTACGGTTGGCGGCCTTGCTGCATGACGTCGGCCACGGCCCGTTCTCGCATGCGGCGGAGGAGTTGCTCCCCGAGCTGCCGGATGGGTCTGGACGCCGCTACGGGCATGAACATTACACGGCAGAAATCATCCGACGTCATTTCCGTGACGCGATCGAGAACCACCCCAAGAACACCAACTATGACTTTACGGCCGACGACGTAGC
This sequence comes from Nitrospiraceae bacterium, assembly GCA_036397655.1. Taxonomy (GTDB): domain Bacteria; phylum Nitrospirota; class Nitrospiria; order Nitrospirales; family Nitrospiraceae; genus 2-02-FULL-62-14. The sequence continues at coordinate 737 of DASWIN010000253.1, forward strand.
GGACTTCATCGAGGGAAAGTCCGAAGCGGGTAAGGCATTGTTCTGGAGGGAACTCGTCGCAGGACAGCTCGACGCCGACCGCATGGACTACCTCTTGCGCGATTCCCTCCATGCGGGGGTTGACTACGGAAAATATGACTGGCGGCGTCTAGTAAACTCTGTCGTGGCCGTAACGTTCGAGGACAAAGGGCCGAGGCTCGGTGTTGACGAAGGCGGCTGGCACTCGGCCGAAGGCCTGATTCTTGCGCGATACTTCATGTTCACGCAGGTGTACTTCCACAAGACCCGTAGCGTCTTCGACCATCACTTGCACGGTGCGCTGGCAGAGATGCTTCCAGGAAGAGTGTTTCCGGGTCCCGAACGCAACGCGTTGAACAAATACCTCCAGTGGGATGATTGGAAAGTGATGGGCCTTTTGGCTGCCGGCAAGGGCGGCGAGCACGGCTCCCGATTGTCGCACCGGGATCATTTCCGGGAAGTCCGTCACACGCCGGAGACCCCGTCACCGAGCGACCTTGTTAACCTGGAGTTGTGGAAGGACAAGCTCGGCGATCTGCTGGCCGCTGAGGTTTCGGCCGAGAAGTCGTGGTATAAAGTTGGATCGTCCGACGTGCCGGTCGTCGCGGCCTTGCCGCCGCACGGGGTCAAACCGCTGTCGGACTATTCTTCGGTCGTCGGTAACATCAAGTCGATCAAACAGGTTCGCCTCTATGTTCGCCATGAGGATCGCGAAGAGGCCGAATCACGATTGACTCAGAAATGAGGGGAGCCATGACTATAAACGCTAACCAGATGGATCGGGTAGCGACGATCGCCGAGATCGTGCGCAAGGCGCACGGGCCGCGCGGACGAACGGCGCTCATGAAGGGCCTTTATTTCCTTCAAGAACTAAAAAAAGTGCCGCTTGGCTATTCGTTCCGTCTTTATACTTACGGCCCATTCGATGCCGATGTTCTTGAGGACCTACGCTATGCGGAATCGCTTGGCGCGGTGAGCAGCACGGTCGTCTCCTATCCGGGGGGCTACGGATACGAGGTCAAGGCGTTAGAGTGCGCGCCGCAGGTCGTCGCTCGCGGCAAGGACTTCGTCGCAGCACATGAGCACCAGGTGCAGTGGGTCGTCGATAAGTTCGGGCAAAAATCGGCCGCAGACTTGGAGATCCTGAGCACGCTGGTCTACGTCGATCACGAGTTTCGCGACGATCGCCGAACCGCGGATATTTCCGACCTGATTGCCACTGTCCATGAGGTAAAGCCTCATCATACGACGGAACGCATCAGAAGAGAGGCCGAGTGGCTCAAGGCCGAAGGGATGTTGGCTTCAATCGACTAGCGCGTTAGCGGGTCTGGCGGGCGATCCAGCAGGCCAGGGTGGGCAGGGTGACGCTCGCCGGCATCAAGGCGCTGTGCTTCGACGTGTTCGGCACGGTGGTCGACTGGCG
>DASWIN010000254.1:0-10367 GCA_036397655.1 Nitrospiraceae bacterium
GAAAGGGCCGTTCCGAGAGGCGCTGGAGCGGAAGGGCATGCCACCCCACCGACTTTTGATTCGGGGTATTTCATGCAGACACCGGAGATGTCCATCCCTTCACCAGCGAGAGACTTCTAGACATTGAAGCGGAAGTAGACGACGTCCCCTTCCTTAATAATGTAGTCCTTGCCTTCGAGCCGGAACAGTCCCCTTTCCTTCACCTTCGCCTCGGACCCGCAGGCCAGGAGATCGTTATAATGGTAGACCTCGGCGCGGATGAACCCGCGCTCCATGTCCGAATGGATCTTCCCCGCCGCCTGCGGCGCCTTGGTCCCCTCCGGGATCGGCCAGGCCCGTGACTCTTGCTCGCCGGCGGTGAAAAAGGTGGTGATCCTGAGCAGTTGGTAGGCTTCGCGTGTCAGGCGCACGAGGCCGGATTCGCTGAGGCCCATGCCGTTGAGATAATCAGCCCGTTCTTCTTCCGGAAGTGACGAGAGCTCCGCCTCAAGCTGCCCGCAAATCGTGACGACGCGCGCGCTGCGTTTCTCCGCGAATTCCCGGACCGACTTGACCATCGCCTCGTCGGCGCCAATTCCCTCCGACACGTTGGCGACAAAGAGCACCGGCTTGGCCGCCAGCAGCTGGCATTCGTTCAGGAGCACCCGCTCCTCCGACGTGTAGGGCAGGTTGCCCAGCCATTCGCCCTTGTCGAGCAGTTCCATCAACCGCTGCACGAAGGCCATTTCCACCGCCGCCTTCTTGTCGCCGGCGCGGACTTTCTTCTCCACTTTTTGTTTTCTGCGCTCGAGCGTTTCAAGATCGGCCAGCATCAGCTCGGTTTCGATGACGCCGATGTCACGAAGCGGGTCCACGCCTCCGCTTACGTGCACGACGTCGGTCCCCTGGAAACACCGGACAATATGCAACAGGGCATCCACCTCGCGGATGTGCCCGAGAAACTGGTTGCCGAGCCCCTCGCCCTTGCTGGCCCCCTCGACCAGCCCGGCGATATCCCTGACTTCGAGCGTGGCCGGCGTGGTTTTCTTGGATGCAAAGATCCCCGTTAGCGTGGCCAGGCGCTGATCGGGCACCGGCGCGATGCCCGTGTTGGGATCGACCGTGGCAAAGGGGTAATTGGCCGCCAGCGCCCCGCCGCCCGTCAAGGCGTTGAAGACGGTCGTCTTCCCGACGTTCGGCAAGCCGATCATGCCGCAACAGAGTCCCATCGCTATTCCTGCACCTCCGGTTCACTGGCATGAAATCTATTCATCGCGGCTTCCATACCCTCTGCGATCACACATTCCAGCGCCTCCGCCGCCCGATCCACGCTCGTCTCGATTACAGCGGCGTCATCCTGGGAGAATGGCTCCAGGACATAGTCCACGGAATCTGTCCCGGGCGCCGGACGTCCGATGCCGAGTTTCAATCGATTGAACTGATCGGTGCCCAGCGCGGCAATAATGGATGCCACGCCATTATGGCCGCCGGCCCCCCCGCTTCGCTTGAGGCGCAACCGGCCCGGTTCCATGTCGAGATCGTCATGGACGACCGTCAGGTCCAGGGGAACGCATCCCAGCCGTGCCAGCAATTCCGCGACCGCCGTTCCCGACAGATTCATCCAGGAGTTCGGAATCGCAAGGGCAATTTCGACCGGCCCGCTGGACGGACCGACCCGACCGGTGCCCATGCGGGATGATCCGACAGTCTTGAGGGGGATGGACCATCGTGCCGACGCCCGCTCGATGACGCGGACGCCGACATTGTGGCGGGTACGTGCGTATCGGTCGCCGGGATTGCCGAGTCCGACAATGACTCGCAAGGCTATTTCTTCTTTTCTTCCTTCTTCTCAGCCTTGGGAGCCGCTTCCTTGGCGCCTTCCTTGCCCTTCTCAGCCGTGGCGGTTGCGCCGGCCGCACCGGGCTTGGCCTCGCCGGCAGGCGCGCCAGGAACCGCCCCTTCGGCAGCCGCCGCCGCTTCCTTGCCCTTGGCGATGACTTCCGGTTCCTTGCCCTCGCCGGTCGTCGCCGCGCTGGTCAGCAGGGCTTCGAGCTTGGCTTCGGACATCGGGACCGCCACGCTGACGACCATTTGATCCGGGTCGTCCAGAAACCGCACGCCGGCAATCGGCTGGAGTTCCTTGACATGAATGCCCTGTCCGATGACCAGCGCCGAGGCGTCCACGGGGATCGAGTCCGGCAGCGCCGACGGCAGGCATTCGACATGAATGTCGCGCGTGTTGTGCTGGAGAATGCCGCCCTCCTTCACGCCGGCCGGTTGGCCGCCGACCACGCTCACCGGCACCTTCACGCGGATGGCCTTGGTCATCAGAATTTCGAACAGGTCGGCGTGGAGAATGTCGCCGCTGACGGGATCCAGTTGGTAGTCCCGCAACAACGCGATCCGGGTGGCCTTGGACGTCGCGCCGTCGACTTTCACGGTAATCAATGCCGTGCTGCCTGCGTGCGCGCGCAGAATCTCCCGCAGGTCCTCCGGGTCCAGCGTCAAATGCACGCATTCCCCCTGCCCGTAGAGCACGGCCGGCACGCGGCCCTCGCGCCGTAACTGGCGCGCGGCGCCCTTGCCCGAGGTGGTTCTGATTTCAGCTTCCAGATCGAATTTCATGACGTCTCCTTCTAGACACGAAAATAGCGAATAGCAAACAGCAAATAGCTCGAAGCTTTGAGCTGCCAGCTGTTAGCTACTCGCTACGAGCCTCAGCTATGCAAATAGTGAACTGACCGATTCTTCTCCGTGAATCCGTTTAATCGCCTCACCCAAGAGCGGCGCGACGGACAAGACGTGCAACTTGGGGCACTGCTGGTCCTTGCCGTTGAGCGGAATGGTATTGGTCACGACGATCTCGGCCAGCCGCGATCCCTGCAGGCGCTCGAGCGCCGGGCCCGACAGCACCGGGTGCACGCAGGCGGCCCAGACCGACTTCGCGCCCTTGTCGGAGCAGGCCTGGGCGCCCTGCACGATCGTTCCCGCCGTATCGATCATGTCGTCCAGAAGTATCGCGTGTTTCCCCTCGACATCGCCGATGATGTTCATGACTTGCGCGTTGTTCGGCCCCTCGCGACGCTTGTCGATGATCGCCAGGTTCGCCTGCAACCGCTTGGCGAAGGCCCGGGCCCGCTCCACGCCGCCCGCATCCGGCGAGACGATCACGACGTCCTTGAGCTCCTTCGCAAACCGTTTGTTGATGTAGTCCAGCAACACCGGCAGCGCGTACAGATGATCCACCGGGATATTGAAAAATCCCTGGATCTGTCCCGCGTGCAAATCCATCGTCAGCACCCGGTCGGCGCCGGCGGTCGTCACCAGGTCCGCCACCAGCTTGGCGGTGATCGGGACCCGCGGCTGATCCTTGCGGTCCTGCCTGGCGTAGCCGAAATACGGGATCACGGCCGTGATGCGCGAGGCCGACGAGCGCTTCAGCGCGTCGATCATGATGAGCAGCTCCATGATCGATTTATTGACCGGCGTACAGCACGACTGCACCGCGAAGACATCCGCACCGCGGACGTTTTCATCAATCTTGATGCGGATCTCCCCGTCGCTAAAGGACGTGACCGTCGCCGCGCCCATTCCGATGCCGAGGCATCCGCAAATTTCTTTTGCCAGGGCGGGATTCGCGTTTCCCGAAAAGAGCTTGAGTGCCTTCTCCATACCCTCCCCCGAAAACAATCACCCGTCCGGTGAACATTGAAATGTAACGGAAAATCCGTAAAATTGTCAACCAACCGGCGCAGGACGGGGGGCACCGCCGGCTTCGCAGGACAGCGGGACAGACGAGGCCGGAACGGCAAAGACGCGCCAGCCCTCCGTCTTGCCGAGCGCCGCCTGCGCGTGGAGCGCCGTGGCCTCGTCTCGGAACACCCCGAACACCGTGGCGCCGCTCCCGGACAGCAATGCCGCTTCCGCGCCGGCCGCCATCAATTGCCGTTTGATCTGCCCCAGCGCGTCGTGCGTCGGCACCAGGACCGCATCGAAGTCGTTTTCCATCACCGCCACGACCTGCTCCCAGGCGACCGACCCGTCGCGCTCGATCCGGCGCAAGGCGTCCGAAAGCGGACGCACGCTCGTCCGTCCCGCCGACAACTGTTCGTAGGCCCAGCGCGTTTCGATCGGGAACCCCGGATTGACCAGGACCACCCAACGCGCTCCTGTTACGGACAGGCTCGTGACGGCTTCGCCCCGGTCCCGTACCAGGGCACTGGGGGCGAACAGGAAGAACGGCACATCGCTGCCCAGCGGCGCACTGACGCTCACCATCATGTCGCGCGACCAACCCAATCCCAGTAGCGCATTCAAAGCGATGACCGTGGCCGCCGCGTCGCTGCTGCCGCCGCCCAGTCCGGCCGACACCGGAATACGCTTGATCAAATGAATCTCCACGCCCGGCGGCCGGCTTTCCGAGCGGCCGGCGCGCGCAAGCACCGCAGCGGCGGCCCGCACGATTAAATTGCGCCCATCGGTCGGCACGCCCGCCTCGTCGCACTGCAGCCGGATCCCGGCGCGAGCCGACAGGCCGACGTACAGTTCATCTTCGAGCCTCACCGTCTGCATCACGGACCACAGATTGTGGTACCCGTCCGGACGGCGATCCAGCACGCGGAGCACCAGGTTGATCTTGGCCGGGGCGTTAATCCGAACTGTTCGATCGCTTCCCATCGCCCTCCCCGTCCTCCTCCAGGCCCCTCGTGATGGCAAATTTGCCCAGGCGATACCGGAACGACCGCGCATCGAGTTGCAGGAGTTTGGCCGCCCGCTTCTTGACCCATTTCGCACGCTCGAGCGCCTTGAGCAGCAGGTCCTTTTCGATCGAATTAATCAGACGCTCGAGGTCGAGCCCCTCTTGCGGCAGGTCGGACGGGAACGCCGACTTCGTCGCAGCCGCCGGACGGTGCAGCCACTTCGACACCTCCTCTTCCGTGATCGTCGTACTGCCGCCGAACGCCACCGCCCGCTCGATCAGGTTTTCCAGTTCCCTCACGTTGCCCTTCCATTCGTGGGCGGCCATGAGTTTCAGGGCTTCGGGCGAGATCGTGGGAGCGGGCCTCCCGCCGGCGCCGGCGTATTTCTCGAGAAAATGCTGGGCGAGCAGGGGAATATCCTCCGTGCGCTGCCGGAGAGGCGGCAGCGTGATCGGAATGACATCCAGGCGATAGTAGAGATCCTCGCGGAACGTTCCTTCCGCAACGCCCTTTTCGAGGTCCCGATTCGTCGCGGCAATCACCCGCACGTCGACCTTGACATCCTGCGTCCCGCCAACGCGTCGGAATTCCCGTTCCTGCAGGACCCGCAGCAGCTTGACCTGGGTCGCCGGCGTGGTTTCGCCGATCTCATCGAGGAAAATACTGCCTCCATTCGCCACCTCGAACAGGCCGGCCTTGTTGGTCGCCGCGCCGGTGAACGCCCCCTTCATGTACCCGAACAGTTCGCTCTCCAGGAGCGTCTCAGGAAGGGCGCTGCAATTCACCGGCACAAACGGCATCCGGGCGCGCGCGCTGTTGGCATGGATCGCCCGCGCGACCAGTTCCTTGCCGGTCCCGCTCTCCCCGCAGATCAACACGTTGCTCTTGGTATCCGCCACCTTCTTGATGACATCCAGCACCTTCTGCATCGCGTCGCTTTTTCCGATCAGCCTGGCCTGCGATGTCTTGGCGGCCACCTCGCGCTTGAGGAGCATGTTTTCCGTGGACAGCCGGCGACTGCCCAGGGCGTTTCTGATCTTGAGCTGGACCTCGTCAACCTGAAACGGCTTGGGAAGGTAATCGTAGGCGCCGAGCTTCATCGCCTCCACCGCCGATTCCGTCGAGGCGAAGGCCGTGACGATCAGCACGACGGAGTCCGGTGACGTGTCCTTCACCGCCTTGAGCACATCCAGGCCACCCTTCGTAGGCATCTTGAGATCGGTAATCACCAGGTCGAACAGCTCCTTTTCGATCCGCGCGATGGCTTCGACTCCGTCGGACGCGACGGCAATTTCATACCCGGCCCGCTTGAGCATGATGCTCAGGACGTCCCGCATACTGCGCTCGTCGTCGACGATCAGAATCTTTTCCATGATTCGTGCCCCTTAGAGAACCTCAGGAGCTGACCCGTTGCAGGATGGATGATTGACCGCCCGGCGACTTAACATGCATCGCAGGCTGTACAATTCTCATTAACGATCAGAATCTTTTCCATGGCTCCAGACCCTCATGCCACAAGCGGGGGCCCGATCCGGGCTCGACCGGCAGACACACGGCGAACCGCGCCCCGTTCCCCTCTTCGCTTTCGACCTTGATCCACCCCCCATGCTGGTCCACGATCCGCTGCGCCGTGGCCAGGCCGAGACCGGACCCGTCTTGCTTGGTCGTAAAGAAGGGAAAGAATATTTTGTTGAGATCTTCCTTCTTGATGCCGACGCCGGTATCCTGCACGGCCACCTCCACAATATCGCCGCTGCGCTTTCCCGACGTGACCCGCCGGCAGCCGGTGGCAATGGTCACCCGCCCCCCCGCCGGCATCGCCTGCAGGGCATTGGTCGCCAGATTCCAAAAGACCTGCTTCATTTTATCCGGGTCCACCTGAACCCTGGGAATATTATTGTCGTAATGCAACACCAGGTCCTGCGCGTCCTGCAACTGGCCATCGTGCTTGATCAGCGCCACCGTGTCATTGACGAGTTCGCGCAGATCGCATTCTTTCAGATTCAGATCGGGCGGACGCGAATAGCGCAGAAACTCGGTCACGATCGCGTTGAGCCGCGTGGCCTCCCGCGTGGCAATATCCATGAGCCGGGCGTTGTCCTTGTCGAGCGTGGGCTCCTTGCGCAGCATCTGCAGCGCGCCCGCCATCCCGCCCAGGGGATTCCGGATTTCGTGCGCCATGCCGGCCGACATCTCACCGATCTTGGCAAACCATTCGCGGCGGCGTACCTCCGCCTCCAGATCGCGCACTTGTGTCAGATCCTTGAACACTCCCACCAGCCCGACCCGAACCGCGCCTTCGGTGAGGGAGGACAGCGTCATTCCGAGCACCAGGCGGCTGCCGTCAGCCCGCTGACTCTCCACCTCGAAGCTGGCCGGTATCGCTCGGGACGCCTCATCCTGCTTGCGTCCGAACACATCCCACCACAAATGGTGCAGGACTGCCCCGGGCTCGTACCCGGTCATGTCGAGAGCGGCGCGGTTGAGCCACGTCAGCCGCCCGTTCACGTCGGTGGTGAACACGCCGCTGGGAATGCTCTGCACCACGTTCTCATGAAACGCCTGGAGCCGGCTCAGGCCCTGCTCGGTTTCGACCAGCGTCTGGTCGGCCCGCTTGAGCTGTTCGGAGAGCGTTCCGCTCAGGTAGCCGACCGCCAGCACCGCAAGCGCATGCATACCATACGCTTGCAACGTCTCCGACGCCGCCAGCGGGTCGGTGGAAAACCACCCCAACGACACGGCCCAGCCGCGCTGCTGCACAATGGTGACCAGACCAAAGAGGATCAGGGACACCCCCGCCATGATCAATCCGCCGCGACGCTGAAGAATCAGGCTCGCGCAGAGAACCGTGATCACATAGAGCGTCAAGAACGGGCTGCCGATCCCCTCCGTCCGGGCCACCAGGAATGTTTCCAGCAACAGGTCCACGCCGATCTGCGCATAGGCGAACTGCTCCACCGCCAGCGGCGCGGACAGATGCCGGAGTGCAAAGGCATAGGCGATCGTGCTCGCATAGGTAAAGACGATCAGCGCGTAGTAGGCAAAGACAAGCTCGTTCTTGGCGATTTGGAACGCAATGGACAGGCCGAGCAGCAGGGTGACCACCACCACCCGGAAGAACATCAACCACTTCAGTCTGACCTTGATTTCATCCATGACCGCCCGCCTACGCTAGAACAACGCAAGGTGAGAGAGAATTGCGGGCGATTGCTCGCGACGGGCGCGTGGCGTCGGCGGGGGGACCGGCGCTGACCCGTCGCGCACGTCCGTCAGCCCATCGCGCTGGCCATTTTGAAAATCGGCAGGTACATGGCGATGACGATGAAGCCGACCACCACGCCGAGGAAGACCATCATCATCGGTTCCAGCAGGGCCGTCAAGGCTCCCACGGCCGAATCCACTTCGTCGTCATAAAAGTCGGCGATCTTGGCCAACATCGCGTCCAGCGCGCCGGTGGCCTCGCCCACGGCAATCATCTGGGTCACCATGCTGGGGAACACGCCGCTTTTCGCCAGCGGATCGGCGACGGTCTTGCCCTCGCTGATGCTGGACCGAGCCGCCATGATGGCATTCTCGACGATCCTATTGCCGGAGGTCTTGGCCACGATATTCAAGCCTTCAAGAATCGGAACACCGCTGGCGATCAGCGTCCCGAGGGTGCGCGTAAATTTCGCCACCGAGGCTTTTCGGATCAGATCCCCCATGACCGGCATCTTCAACGCCAGCTTGTCTATCTGATAGCGGCCACCCGGGGTCTTGTAATACCACTTGAACAACCTCAGCAGGCCGTAAGCCCCGCCGAAAATGAGGTACCAGTAGCTCTGCATGAAGTTGCTGGCATCGATCACGATCTGCGTCGGGCCCGGCAGCCCCGCCTTGCCGCCGGACAGATCCATAAACATCTTGGCAAAAATCGGGATGACGAAAATCATCAAGACCGAGATGACAACGACCGCAACGCCCATGATCGCGGCCGGATAGACCATCGCCGACTTGATTTGGGCCTTAAGCTTCATGGCTTTTTCCATGTGTGCCGCCAGGCGTCCCAGAATCGTGTCCAGCAACCCGCCGGCTTCGCCCGCGGCCACCATGTTGGTGTACAGTTCGTCGAAGATCGTGACATGTTTCTTGAGCGAATCGGCGAACGTGTTTCCCCCCTCCACCGAGCTCTTAATTTCGCCGATGGCCTTCCCGAACACCTTGTTCTCCAGCATGACGGCCGAGGCGAGAATGTCGAGACACTGGATCAGGGGCAGGCCCGAATTGATCATCGTGGCGAACTGGCGGGTGAAGATGACGACTTCCTTGTCCGTGACTCCGGTGCCAAAACTGATATCAAGATTCATCCAATCTTTTTTCTCTTTTATGGAGGCCCCCACGATACCCTGGCCGGCAAGCTGACCCCTGGCGTCCTCGAGCGAATTCGCGGTGATTTCGCCTTTTTTGGCGTCGCCGCCTTTGGTTTTTCCGCTATAGGTGTACACGGTCGGCATGGGTGACCTCTTTCGCCCTTCTACTGCTCATCGCGCTGGGGGCGCCACAAGCCTGTCGGCTACTTTTCCTTGCTGACACTCCGCCGGAACGGCAAATATCCTGAATCCGCTCGTTGTTCCAACGGGTTAGAGAAAAATAGCCGAAGGGCAGTCTACTGGAGGTGCAAAAACTTGTCAACTTGAACGCGTTTCGATGTCGGCAAAATATCAGGAGGTTTTGCCAGGATGGTCCGGGCTAGATGTGGCCCACATTGAGGCGGGCGAACCCCCTATAAAGGTAGTGAAACCCGGAGGCCACGGTCAGCAGAACCACCAGATACAGCAGAGGATCGAGCAGGCGCATATCCTTGTGCCAGGCGACACAGCCGACCGCAAGCAGGAGAAAGGTCAACTGAAAAACCGTGGTCCCCTTGCCCAGCAAGGTGGGCGCGATGTCCATGGGCGAATCGGTCAGATGCGCGAGCACCGCGCCGGCCAGCAGGATGACATCCCGGCTGACGACGAGAATCACGATCCACAACGGCACCAGATGCAGCACCGACATGGTCAGAAAGCCGGAGGTCAATAACAGCTTGTCCGCCAATGGATCGAGATACATGCCCAGTTTCGTGCTCTGATTGGCGGCCCGGGCGATCGTCCCGTCCAACGCATCGGTGAGACCGGCTCCCAGCAACACCGCCAGGGCCGATTCGTACCGGCCATAGAGCATCAATCCCACGAACACCGGAATCAAGAGGATCCGCAGCAGGGTCAGGCTGTTCGGGATATTCCACGCGTCGCCGGTCATGGAGGCATCACCCATTTGCAAGCATCCAGAATATGCGACGCATCTTAGGAAGCGTGTCCGGGCTTGTCAATGACGGATCATCGGTGGAGCAGCTTCGGGGGGACGCGCCGCCTCGAGGCTTGCGCGCAGGGAAATCTCGTCTGTTGCACTGGCAGGCTCGCCTGACTATAATGCCGGCCTGTTCGTGCATGAGGAAACTTGCTGCATGCCGCTTCCGCTGTCGTTTAAAAAAGAAGGCACGATTGAGCGCCATCAGATCGAAGGGAGCGATCCGAGCGATCGCTACTTCAGCCGTTCAATCCAGGTCAACAGGAGCGCGCAGGGCTACACCGGCAGCGTGATGTACGAAGCCCTGACCGCCACCGGCCAGACCACACCCACGATCAGCGCCGCCGTCGCCAGCATCGT
>DASWIN010000255.1:0-5510 GCA_036397655.1 Nitrospiraceae bacterium
TCAGGATTGCGGAGACGATTCCGATCCCGTCCCGGTCGAAGACCGCCATCCTGTTTTTTCTCCGCGTCGAGTACGGCGACGGGATGGAGGAGACCTATCTGTGGCCGCTCACGGTGGCCTCCGGCGTGCTCGCCGACCAGATCAGGCGCGAGTTTCCCATCGCGGCGGTGGCGGGGATTCGGATCCGGCAAGGCGTCAGGGACGACGCCGGGCTGCTGTTCGACGCTCTCTGGGATCCCGACGTGGCGCAGTCGCTGCTTGAAGCCATGCGACAGGGTCTCAGTTTCAACGGCGTCGCAGGCACCTTGAAGGCGAGCTCCACCGGTGCCTACGCCCGGCTGGCGAACGGCGCAACCGGTCTCGATCCCGACGTCATGAAGTGGGAACAGAGTAATACGTCCGTCGCGTTCGGAAGCCGGATGATCCTCAAGCTCTACCGGCGCCTGGGCAGCGGGGTCAATCCAGACCTGGAGATCGGCCGGGCCTTGACCCGGACGAACTTCCCCTACATCCCCCCCGTGGCGGGGATGCTTGAGTACGCGAAGGGATCGGAGGAACCGGTCACGCTGGCCCTGCTGCAGGGATTCGTCCGCAACGAGGGCGACGCGTGGCGGCACAGCCTCGAAGCGCTGAATCGTTTCTTCATGCGCATCGGGGAGGGGGATGCGCCGCCCGCACGGGAGGCGAAACCCGCGCTCCTGCAGTTGGCCCGGGAAGAGTATCCCAAGCCGGCCCGCGACTTGATCGGGTTGTACCTGCAGTCGGCCGAGCGCCTGGGGCAACGGACCGCGGAGCTGCACCTGGCGCTCAGCCAGGTGCCGGGCGACCCGGCGTTTGCGCCCGAGCCGATGACGGCGGCCTACCAGAACGCCCGCTACGGCGCCATGATCAGACTTGCGCGGCAGACGCTAGCCCTGCTGCGCGAACGCATGGCTTCATTCCACCAGGCGCGTCGGGCCGAGGCCTGCCGGCTGCTGGAGTTGGAGCCGGCCATCGAACGGACATTCGAATCATTCCGGTCCCTACGCACCTCGGTCCCGCGGATCCGCTGCCATGGGGACTACCATTTGGGCCAGGTCCTGTGCACGGGCTCTGATTTCATGATCATCGATTTCGAGGGGGAGCCGGCCCGTTCCCTCGCGGAACGCCGGATGAAGCATCCGGCCGTGCTGGACGTGGCGGGGATGGTCCGGTCGTTCCACTACGCGCCGTTCGCGTTTCTCAACGGCAGGCGGGACGGCGTGATGATCGCAAGCGGTACGCCGACGTTGTCGAGCGAAGCCTGGGCCCGGTTCTGGAGCGACTGGTCGAGCGCCGCGTTCCTGAAAGCCTATCTCGTCATTGCGGAGGGGGCTCATTTCTGGCCGCGCGCGGAAGCCGATGCCGCGATTTTGCTTGAAGCCTATGTGTTGGAGAAAGCGCTCTACGAGCTTATGTATGAATTGAACAATCGCCCGGACTGGGCGATCATTCCGCTGCGGGGCCTGCTGGAGGTCCTGGGTAATCGATGAGGTGATCTGATGGCAGGCAAATACAAGACGATGACCGTATCCGCCGAACCGACTCTGCTGACGAAAGACGATGTTTTTCTGTTCAACGAAGGCACGCATTTTCACCTCTTCGAAAAATTGGGATCGCGTCCCGTTCGACGGGACCACGAGGAGGGAACCTATTTCGCCGTCTGGGCGCCGAATGCCGAGGAGGTGTCGGTCATCGGAATGTTCAACGATTGGAAGCGGGGCGCCCATCCCTTGCGCATGAAGGATTCCTCGGGGATCTGGGAGGGGTTTCTCCCGGGTATCGCGAAAGGCACGCTCTACAAGTATTACATCCGGTCACGGTTTGAGGGCTTTGAGGTGGAGAAAACCGATCCCTTCGCCATCTTCAACGAAATCCCGCCGAAAACGGCGTCGATCGTCTGGGATCTGGACTATCAGTGGCGTGACCAGGAATGGATGGAAACTCGCGGCCGGCGCAACGCATTGGACGCCCCGATGTCCATCTATGAAATGCACCTGGGTTCCTGGAAGCGCGTGCCCGATGAAGGCAACCGCTCTCTCAGTTACCGGGAACTCGCGGACACGCTGCCGGCGTACCTGCAGGAGTCCGGGTTCACGCACGTCGAATTTCTTCCGATCATGGACCATCCGTTTTTCGGCTCGTGGGGGTACCAGACGACGGGCTATTTCGCGCCGTCCGGCTGCTACGGCACGCCGCAGGACCTCATGTACCTGATCGATGAGCTGCACCGGCATGGCATCGGGGTGATCCTGGACTGGGTGCCGTCGCATTTTCCCACGGACGGCCACGGGCTGAGCTATTTTGACGGCACGCATCTCTTCGAGCATTCGGACCCGCGCCAGGGTTTTCACCCGGATTGGAACACCTACATCTTTAATTACGGCCGGAACGAGGTGCGCAGCTTTCTCATCAGCAGCGCGCTGTTCTGGCTCGACAAGTACCATGCGGACGGGTTGCGCGTGGATGCGGTCGCCTCGATGCTGTACCTGGACTACTCGCGGAAGGACGGCGAGTGGATTCCAAACCAGTACGGGGGACGGGAGAACCTTGACGCCATCGGGTTCCTGCGTCGCTTCAACGAGGAGGTCTACAAGGCCCATCCCGATGTCCAGACCATGGCGGAGGAGTCGACGGCCTGGCCGATGGTCTCACGTCCGACCTACGTGGGAGGGCTCGGGTTCGGACTCAAGTGGGACATGGGCTGGATGCACGATACGCTCGTCTACATGAGCCAGGATCCGTACTTCAGAAAGTACCACCACAACAAGCTGACCTTCCGGATGCTCTACGCCTTCCAGGAGAACTTCGTGCTGCCGCTGTCGCACGATGAAGTCGTCTACGGCAAGGGGTCCCTGCTCGGAAAGATGCCGGGCGACGACTGGCAAAAATTCGCCAACCTGCGGCTCCTTTTCGGGTATATGTATGCGCAGGCGGCGAAAAAGCTGATCTTCATGGGCGGAGAGTTCGGCCAGTGGCGGGAATGGGCCCATGACGGGAGCCTGGAATGGGACCTGCTGCAGCAATCGACGCATGCCGGCCTCCGGCGGTGGGTCGCCGACCTCAACCGGGTTTACCGGGACGAGCCGGCGCTGCACGAGCTGGATCTGGACCCGTCCGGGTTCGAGTGGATCGATTGCAACGACGGCGAGTCGAGCGTGATCAATTTATTGCGAAAGGGCAAATCCACCAGGGATCTCGTGATCGTGGCCTGCAATTTCACGCCGGTACCGCGCCCGAGTTACCGGGTGGGCGCCCCGCGTGGAGGGTACTGGAAGGAGCTGCTCTGCAGCGATGCCACCGAGTATGGCGGGAGCGGGTGGGGCAACCTCGGCGGCGTCGAAGCCGTGCCGATCCCGCTGCACGGCCGGTCTCATTCCGTGACCCTGACTCTGCCGCCTCTTGGGATCGTCTTCTTGAAGAATGAGACGAACACCTGAGTGCGGGGGAGATGGATTGTCCTGGCCGTCTTCCCGGGCGCACGTGAGATTCGATGGATGCGGTCGTTTCAGTGACGAAGAAGCGCAGTAAACTCTTCCAAGGAGGTGGATGATGATGCAAGAGTGGATGTCCATACTGATCGGGCCGTTTCAGGAACTGCTGTCCTCGATCCTCGTCAAGCTTCCGTCGATCCTTGCGGCATTTGTGCTGCTCCTGATCGGCATGGTGATCGCCCGATTCGCCCGGATCGGCGTCGAGAAATTCTTCAAGGTCACCAAGCTGGATGACTATACGGAGCAGCTCAAGATCAACGAGCTGACCGGACGCCTGGGGTTGGGCGACTCGCCGGGGTTCGTGGTCGGGTTTCTCGTCTACTGGTTGATCATCCTCGTGTTCCTGGTGTCGGCGGCGAACGTGGTCGAACTGACCGTCGTGTCCCAGCTGATGCAGGGATTCGTGCTGTTCATCCCCAAGCTGATCGGCGCCGTGCTGGTGGCGGCCGGCGGCTTGCTGCTGGGCCATTTCTTCGCGGAGATCGTGCTCAACGCGGCCATGGCCAACAAACTCGATGGGGCGGTGGCCCTGTCGAAGGCCGTGCGGTTCACGGTCGTCGCGTTTGCCGGCATCATGGCGCTCGAGCAAATCGGGATCGGCACTGAGATTATCACCTCGTCCATCCAGATCATCGTCGGGGCGGTCGGATTGGGCCTGGCGCTCGCCTTCGGGCTGGGCGGCCGGGACGCGGCGGGGGAAGTCATCAGGAATTTTGTCGCGCGGCAGCGGAAGACGTAAGCAGGCGACGCCGCGGGCGCGGACGGGATCTGCCGGGGTCTGCGGGCTGAATCAGGCTCACAGACGCCGGCCATCCTGCCCCGCGGCTGCACCGAACCTTCAGACTCACCGCGATGGTCGACCTTCTGCGCGATACTAGAATTCATGCGGTGCTTGGTTCGATCGTCGTCACGATCGGCTTCTGGCTGGTCTGGGGGGAACTGCCGCTCGCATTCGTGGCGGCCGCCGGGTTAAGCGTGGCCGCGTTTCTCGCCTGGCAGGGCTCGACCATCGGGCGGGTGTGGGCCTGGGCCTGTTTGCTGCTGGGAGTGGCCAGTGCCGCCTGGCCGATCGCGACGATGGTGCAGGTGCGCCGCCTGGCGGCAGAGCCGTCAGACGAGCAGATGGGCCTGATCCTCACGGCTGTCGTCGCGGGTTTGTTTTCGTCTGTCTTCTGGACGAGCTTCGCGTTCGGCATCTTCCGCTGGATCAAGCGGAAGGAAACGGAGCAGGCTGAGGTTGAGGCCAAGGTTCAGGCGATGGACAGAACACGGCCGCCAAGGAGGCCATAGAACAGGCGCAAATCCAGACAAGACTCTCGACCGTTTTTTCTGCGATCCCTTTTCCCTCTCACGAGAAACTCCATTAGCGAGTTTCTCGTGCCATCTTCTCTCATTTAAGGTAGCGTCCGGTCGTCTCCTATTGCGCCCACCTTTTTACCCGCCCACCCCGGGCGCGCCAAGACGCGCCCCTTCCCCGTGGCGAGCACCTTCCGATCATGCGCTCTGTTCCGAGCGGGGACAGGCCCTTGAGCGGTCTGTCCCTGCCCACACTTTCTCTCTCTTGAGCGGCGGGCCTGTCTGCCTCAGACTGCGCGCATCGAACGAGCACCCTTCCGAGGCGTGCGCGTTCTGCGAGCACGAGAGGTGGACTGGCCCGCCACGCTCGTCCCTTCGTGCGCTACCCCAACTCCATCGGATCAACATCCACATCGAATTTCAGCCCGCGGGACTCCTTGCCCGCCTCGATGGTCTCCAGCGTGGCCTTCACGCTCTGACGCGCCGCGTCTGCGTCCGGTGACTTTACGAGGATCTGCCAGCGATGGCGACCGCGGATCCGTTCCACCGTCGCGGGAATGGGCCCGAGCACGGTGATCGTGCTCGATTGTTTCCGGCCCTGCGCCTTCACCGCCGCCGTCCATCGCTCCGCCGCCGCGCGCACGGCGCTTTCCGTTTTGCCGGACACGCACAGGCTGATCAGATGCGCAAAGGGCGGGTAGC
>DASWIN010000256.1:0-3624 GCA_036397655.1 Nitrospiraceae bacterium
AGGGGTGATCACGGCGGGCACCGGCTCGAAAGCCGCCGTGGCCGGCTATCGCGTGGCGGGCAAGACAGGGACGGCCCAGAAGATCGACCCGGACACCGGCGCCTATTCCTCCTCGCTCTTCGTGGCCTCGTTTGCCGGGTATGTTCCCGCGGAGGATCCGCGCCTGACGATTGTGGCGATCATTGATGAGCCCCAGGGGGAGACCTGGGGCGGGACGGTGGCGGCGCCGATGTTCCGGCGCGTGGCGGAGCAGGTGCTAACGTATCTCGGCGTCTCCTCCCAGGAGCCTATGAAGCTGGCTTTTGCGGCCCACACTGGAATCGCGGCCGGAATCGGGCCAGGAATCGGGATGGTGCGATGACCTTTGCCGAGTTGGTGGAACCGCTTCAGGGGACTGAGCGGCAGGGCAATCTCGATGTCGCCGTGACGTCGTTGACGGACGACTCGCGCGCGGTCAAGCCGGGCGGGGTGTTCGTGGCGGTCAAGGGGGAACGCGTGGACGGGCATGCCTTCGTCGGCAAAGCGGTTGCGGCCGGCGCGGCGGGGCTGGTGCTGCAGAAGGGATTGAACGCGGCGGCGGGGTCTCCCGTGCCGGTCCTGCGCGTGGATGATTCCCGCCTGGTGCTGGGCTTGCTGGCCGGACGCTTCTACGGCGATCCCGCGTCCAGGCTCCGCATGGTCGGCGTGACCGGCACGAACGGCAAGACGACGGTGACTTATCTCTGCAAGGCCGTGCTGGAAACCGCCGGCCGCCGGGTCGGATTGATTGGGACGGTCGCCTATCAGATCGGCGCGGAGCGTCTGCCGGCGGCCCATACGACCCCCGGCGCCGTGGAATTGCAGGCGTTGCTGGCGCGGATGGCCGACGCGGGCATGGATGCGGCGGTGATGGAAGTCTCCTCCCACGCGCTGGCCCTGGACCGCACCTCCGGCTGTGAATTCGACGTGGCGATTTTTACCAACTTGACGCAGGACCATCTGGATTTTCACCCTGACATGGACGCCTATTTTCACGCGAAAATGCGCCTGTTTTCAGACCTGGACCCGGCCGGCCGGAAGCTGCGGCCCAAGCGCGCGATCGTCAACCTCGACGATGCCCGCAGTCCCCGCGTGTGCGAAGCCAGCCGCGTGCCCGTCTGGACCTACGCGATCCGGAAGCCGGCCGACATCCGGGCGGAAGATGTCCGGCTCGCGCTCAGCGGCACCCGCTTCACCGCCGCCACGCCGCACGGACGATTTCCCGTCGAGAGCCGGCTGGTCGGCGAGCACAACGTCTACAACATCCTTGCGGCCATCGGCGTGGGTCTGCACGAGGGATTCCCGCCCGACACGGTCCAGCGCGGCATCGCCTCGGTGGCGAACGTGCCGGGCCGGTTCGAGCGGGTGGAGGCCGGGCAGGACTTTACGGTGGTGGTGGATTACGCCCATACGGACGATGCCTTGTTGCGTTTGTTGACCGCGGCCCAGGCATTGAAAACGGGGCGGATCATCACGGTCTTCGGGTGCGGGGGGGATCGCGACCGGGGCAAGCGGCCCAAGATGGGGCGTGTGGCCGCGCGGCTCAGCGACGTGGTGTTTCTCACGTCCGACAATCCGCGGAGCGAGAATCCGGAGGCCATCCTGCGCGAGATCGAGGTCGGGGTGCGCGAAGCGCTCGCAGAGAGGCCGGTCCGCTACGACGTGATCGCGGACCGCCGGGCGGCGATCGAGGCGGCGGTGCGCGAGGCGAAGCCTGGCGATACGGTCCTGATCGCGGGGAAAGGCCACGAGGATTACCAGATCGTCGGGTCCACGCGCCTGCATTTTGATGACCGCGAGGTGGCGCGGGCGGCGCTGGCAACCAGGCGGCCATGATGCTCGTGGCGACGTGCCTGCAGCCGGTTCCGATCGGCGAACTCGGAAAATATACGATGCCGCTCTTTATCGTCGATGAAGTCCGGGAGATCACCAGCGCCCGTGTGCTGGCGGGCGGCGACGCGCGCGTCGCCAAGCAGGGCGTTCGGCGGCTGTGCATGGATTCCCGTGACATCGGCGAGGGCGATCTGTTTGTCGCGATCACAGGCGAGCGGATGGACGGACATGACTTCGTTCCGGCCGCGCTGAAGAAAGGCGCGGTCGGCGCGCTGGTACGGGACGACTATCGTCTTCCTGCGTCCGTGCCGCAGAAGGCGGGGCGCGGGCCGGTGCTGCTCGGTGTGCCGGACACGCTCCGGGCCTACCAGCAACTGGCCGCCTACCATCGCAACCGGTTTCAGATTCCGGTGGTGGCCGTGACCGGCAGCAACGGCAAGACCACGACGAAGGAGATGGTGGCCGACGTGCTGGCGCAGCGGTGGCCGGTGCTTCGGACAGCGGGCAACCTGAACAACCGGATCGGCGTGCCGCAAACGCTCTTCCGGCTGGCGCCGCGCCACAAGGCGGCCGTGGTGGAGATGGGCGTGGATCAGATCGGCCAGACCGCGCGGTTATGCGAGATCGCCCGCCCGACCGTCGGCCTGATCACGAACATCGGACCGGACCATCTGGAGTTTTTCGGCACCATGGATGTCTCCGCGCAGGCCAAAGGCGAGTTGCTGGAATTTCTGGCCCCCGAGGGGAACGCCGTGCTCAATGCGGACGACCCCTACTTCGGCTATCTGGCCTCGCGCGCCCGTTGCGAGGTGCTGTCGTTCGGCCTCTCCTCGAAGGCGCAGGTGCGGGCGGAGCGGCTGACCATGGGATCCCGCCAGGGGACGCAGTTCCATCTGCGGGTTCCCGGACGCAGCAAGCCGCAGCCCGTCTCCATCCGAGTGCACGGCATGCATAACATCCTGAACGCGCTGGCGGCGGCGGCGGTCGGCCATGTCATGGGACTGAATCCGGCGACGATAGCCGAGGGATTGGCGCGGTTCAGGCCGGCGGCCATGCGGTCGCAGGTGCTGACGGTGGGCGGGATCCGGATCATCAACGATTGTTACAACGCCAACCCAGCGTCGATGAAGGCGGCCATCGATCTGCTGCTGGCGCTCGGCGCCGAAGGCCGCTCGGTGGCGGTTCTGGGCGACATGCTCGAGCTGGGCCCGTCCGCGCCCGCGTTGCACCGCGAGGTCGGCGCCTATCTTGCTGAACGGGGCGTGGCGCGGCTCATCGCCTGCGGCGCCCTGGGCCAGCATGTGGCGGAGGGCGCGCGCGAGGCCGGCATGGCGGCGGAGCGTGTCGTGCATGAGCCTGACGCCGCCCGCGCGGGGGCGGCCTTGAAGGCGCTCGTGCAGGACGGGGATGTGGTGCTGGTGAAGGCGTCGCGCGGCATGAAAATGGAGCAGGCGGTGGAGTTGCTGACGGGCGGGCCCCGCGACGCGACGAGGGGCAAACAGGCGTCGGGGCACTGACCATGCTGTACCTGCTGCTCTATCCGCTGCATACCGAGTTCGCCGCGCTGAACGTGTTCCGGTATCTCAGCTTCCGCCTGATCTATGCGGCGATCACGGCGTTTCTCATCGCCTTCGTGCTGGCGCCGCCGCTGATCCGCCGCCTGCAGGCCATGAAGCTGGGGCAGCACATCCGGGAGGACGGCCCCAGCCGCCATCTCGCCAAGGAGGGCACGCCCACGATGGGCGGCATCCTGATTCTCTTCTCCGTCATGCT
>DASWIN010000257.1:0-4971 GCA_036397655.1 Nitrospiraceae bacterium
GTCGTCAGCGGAAAATAAAAACTGAAGCCGTCCCGCTTGATCGAAATATCGCCGGGCAGTTTTCCGAACCATCCAAGCCACTGGCCAAACCATTCGCTGAGCGGCCCCTCGGAACCGGCGCCCTTTTCGACCAGCAGAAACACCACGCCGGCCAACGCAAGCAACCCGCCGACAACGATTAAGGCTTTGCCCAGCCCGTCCCACTCAGGCATGGCTTAGCTACCCGCATGATTCATGATGGTTCGTCGCGAAATCGTGGAGTCGAGTTGCGAGACAGGCACGCGGTGCCGTGAGGGAGGGAGGCATCCTTGGAACAGGATGTTGACCGACCGAACGGCGAGCCTGCCTGCTTGGCCGTTGAAAGCCCACGGCCAGGCTTGTCGGAGCAGCGAATCCGCGATTGCAGCAGAAGCATTCATGGATCATGCGGGTTAATCAGTAACTCGACAATCTGGACCGCGTTCAGCGCCGCCCCCTTGCGCAGATTGTCGGAGACCACCCAGAGATTCAAGCCGTTGGTCACCGACAGGTCCTCCCGGATCCGGCCGACGTAGACCTCGTCCCTGCCGCTCGCATCCAGCGGCATCGGATAGAGCTTTTTCGACGGGTCGTCGTAGACCAGCACGCCGGGCATGGCCGCCAGCGCCGCCCGGGCGTCATTCGGCTTCAGCGGACGCTCGAGTTCGACGTTGATGGCCTCGGAATGGCACCGCAGCACCGGCACTCGCACGGTGGTGGCCGTAATCCGCATCGCCGGCGCCTCGAGAATCTTCTGCGTCTCACGGACAATCTTCACTTCCTCCGAACACTCGCCGTCCCGGCCGAATGATCCGATGTGCGGCAGCAGATTGAAGGCGATCTGGTGCGGATAGACCTTGGTTTCAACGTCTCTGAAGGACATCAGGGCCTTCGTTTGCTCCACGAGTTCATCCATGGCCGCCGTGCCCGTTCCCGAGACCGATTGAAAGGTGGTGACCACCACCCGCTTGACGCCGGCCGCGTCATGCAGCGGCTTGAGCGCCATGACCAGGGGCGTTGTCGTGCAGTTCGGAATCGCCACGATGCCGCGGGGCATGTGATGCGCGGCATGCGCATTGACCTCGGGCACGAGCAGCGGCACGTCGGCATCCATGCGGAACACTGCGCTGTCGTCGATCACGACGACGCCCTCCGCTCCAAGTTTTTGGCCGTAGTCCTTGCTGATTTCGTCCGTGGCTGAAATCAATGCGAAATCCACCCCGGCAAACGAGGTCTGCGGGGTCAGCTCTTCGACCGTCCACTCCCTCCCCTGGCAAGCCATGGTGCCCCCGGCGGACCGTTTCGAGGCAAACAGACGCAGCGATTCGAGCGGAAACTTCCGCTCCTCGAGAATCTCGAGGCTCTCCCTGCCGACAGCGCCCGTCGCCCCGATCACGGCGACCGTATAGCGTGGTTTCTTCTTCAGCATTTCCTCCGCTCTTCTATCCTACCCACTCTGAACGACAAGCCTGAATCTGAGTACGCGTGCCATTCCGAGCGGGGACAGGCCTCTCAGCGGTCTGTCCCCGCCCCCGTTCTTTAAATTGTGGGCGACGTGGCTGACTCCCAACTGCGCGCTTTACCCCGTCTCAATCTTGCGAGCGCGACCCGGTCTCCCTTTAACTGCGCGCGTCCAACGAGGGCCTTCCGAGGCCGCGCGTTGCGCGAGCACGAAGGGAGACTGGGTCGCCAGCTCGCTCCCTCCGTCCGCGTTGCGCGAGCACAGCGAGTCAGCCAGGGAGCCTTGTTCTCACGTCGCGATCATCCTGATCCGATGGTTGAACGTATCCGCAATATACACGTTCCCGGCTCCGTCCACCAAGACCCCGAACGGGTAGTTGAGGCTGCCGGCAAGCGGGTCGCCGCCGTCGCCGCCGAACTGGGCCTGGCCGCTGCCGGCCAGGCGGGTGATGATCTTTTTCTTCCGGTCCCAGCGCCGGATCAAATGGCTGTCCGAGTCCGTGATCAACAGATTGCCGGCCGCGTCCAGCGCAATCCCGTAGGGTCGGGACAGGCTGCTCGAAAACTCATTGGGCAAGCCCGAGAACCGGTACTCGCCTCCGTCGCCCGCCACCGTGCTGATCACGCCCGTCGCCGGATCAATGCGGCGGACGCGACCGCTGAACGTATCGGCGATGTACAGTTCGCCGTCCGGTCCGATCGCCAGCCCGCTGGGGCTCGAGATCCCCGCCTCGGCCGCCGGCATGCCGTCCCCCGTATAGCCCGATTCGCCGGTGCCGGCCACCGTGGTGATCAGGCCGGTGTTCAAGTCCACTTTGCGCACCCGGTTGTTGCTCTGATCGGCGATGTAGAGGCTTCCCTGTTCGTCCACAGCGAGGGCCGCCGGCTCGTTCAAGGCCGCCGCTGTCGCCGCACCCCCATCACCCGACCACCGATGCTGGCCGGTGCCGGCAATCGTCGCAATCACACCGGTGGATGCCTCCACTTTCCGGACCCGGTGGTTCATCGTGTCGGCAATATAGAGATTGCCCTGACGATCCACCGCCACCGCACCGGGAAAATTCAACGTTGCCTGCGTGGCCGGCCCGCCGTCGCCGCCGAACCGGCCGCTTTTGCCGGTGCCGACGACATAGCGGACGGTCCCGCTGATATCTGACAATTGCACGAATTTTTCGGCCTTGCCGGGAGATGGATCGGCAAGAGGGTCTTCGTCTTCCGCCGGTGCCTGGGCCCGGACCGGTTCGCTTCCTCCAGTGTCCTCCTCCGGTCGCCCGGCCACCGTCGTAATCAGGCCGCTCACAAGATCCACCTTCCGAATCACATGATTTTCGGCATCGGCAACATACAAAATGCCATTGGCGCCCCAGGCCAGGCTTTTCGGCTCGTTTAAATGGGCTGCAACGGCAGGGCCATTATCGCCGGCATGACCGGGGTCGCCGTTGCCTGCAATTGTTGCGATCGTTCCAGGCTGGATCTTTGCAGCTATCATCTTTTCAACAGTTGCTCTGGTTTGTCTGGTTTATTTGGTTTGTCTCGTTCGAAAAACCAAAGAAACAAAACAAACCAGACAAACCCTTTTATTGTTTTAAAACGTTCTTTAGAACCGCTTCGCCCATTTCCCTGGTGCCGACCAGCGTCATGCCCGGCGTGTGGATTTCCCTGGTCCGGAATCCCTGTTCGAGCGTCGCCACGATGGCCCGCTCAACCGCCGCCGCTTCCTTGTCCAGCTTGAACGCGTACGAAAGCATCATGGCCGCCGACGCGATCGTGGCAATGGGGTTGGCGATGTTCTTTCCGGCAATATCGGGCGCGCTGCCGTGGATCGGCTCGTACATGCCGGTCTTCGCGCCGATGCTGGCGGACGGCAGCATGCCGATCGAACCGGTCAGCATGGCCGCCTCGTCGCTCAGAATGTCGCCGAACATGTTGGTGGTGACGATCACGTCGAACTGTTTGGGATTGCGGACCAGCTGCATCGCGCAATTGTCCACGTACATGTGGCTCAGCTCGACGTCGGGATACTGTGTATGGACGTCGATCACCACGCGCCGCCATAACTCGGAGGATTCCAGCACGTTGGCCTTGTCCACGGACATGACCTTTTTCCGCCGCTTCCGCGCCGCTTCGAACGCCACGATGGCGATCCGCCGGATCTCCTCGGTCGTGTAGACCTCGGTGTTGACGCCCCGCTCGCCGCCCGGAATCTTCTCGATCCCCTTCGGCGTGCCGAAATAGATGCCGCCCGTCAGCTCGCGCACCACCAGAATATCGATGCCCTCGACGACCTCCCGCTTGAGCGTGGAGGCATCGGCCAGCATGGAGTAGAGTTTCGCCGGACGGAGGTTCGCATAGAGTCCCAGTTGCTCCCGCAGCCCGAGCAGCGCCCGCTCCGGCCTGATGGCATAGTCCAGCCCTTCCCATTTGGGACCACCGACGGCTCCGAGCATCACGGCATCGCTGCGCTTGGCCAGCGCCAGCGTCTCAGGCGGCAGCGGCACGCCGGTCTGGTCGATGGCCTGGCCGCCCACCGGCGCTTCGACGAATTCGAACGTGTGGCCGGACTGCTGCGCCACGGCTTTCAGCACCGTGACCGCTTCCGGCACGATTTCCTGCCCGACCCCGTCACCTGCCAGCACTGCAATCGTCGCTTTCATCGTATCTCCCTAAACGGTAAGCCTGCTACGCTTGCGCCCCGTCATACTTCCCCCTAAACTGACTTGTCAACATGACGCTCCTCGCGGATATGGTCCTCATCGCGCACTTTCTGTTCGTCGCCTTCGTGGTCGGCGGACTGGCGGTGATTTGGATCGGCGCCGCGCTCAGGTGGACCTGGATCAGAAATTTCTGGTTCCGCGCCGCCCACCTCGTCGCCATCGGCTTCGTCGTCGCGGAAAGCCTGGTCGGAATCCTCTGCCCGCTCACCGTGCTGGAGGATGCCCTGCGTCAGGGCGGCGGGCCGCAGTCCGGTTTTATCCAGCGTTGGGTCAGCCGCCTGCTCTACTACGATCTGCCGGAACAAATCTTCACCGTCGTCTATGTCGTCTTCGGCCTGATCGTCCTGCTCACCTTCATCTATATCCGTCCGGATCGGCGGGCCTATCCGACTGGGCGGCCCGGCCCGCCTGTCTGAACGGTTATTTCAAAATCCGTTCACATTCCGCCGTCCAGGCTGGATCCACGATGCAGAGGAATTCAAGCGTCCCCGTCCCCGTGTTCTCCACCCACTGCTCGGCGCCGGGCGGCACCGAAACAACCGTCCCCTTCTTCACCGGGGCCGATTCCTGGCCGGCGTGCATCCTCCCCTCGCCGGCCAGAAAATAATAGACCTCCGATGCGGCCAGGACATGACGCGTGGAGGCGGTTCCCGGGTCCAGCCGACCCTGTGCCAGACTGTATCGCGCGCCCACGGAGCCGGGAGCAGGACGCAGCAACTCGCGGAGAGTCGTGTGGTCGCCGGCGAGAAACTCCGGGCAGTCGTCGAACTGGCGGATC
>DASWIN010000258.1:0-11202 GCA_036397655.1 Nitrospiraceae bacterium
CTATGGGTCTCGACAACCAGGGGCTGCTCGCACAACTGATCCGCGAACTGGTCCGGCTGCCGGGCATCGGGCACAAAACGGCGCAGCGCCTGGCGTTCCATATACTAAAAACCGATCGGGAGGAGTCGATGCGGCTGGCCGACGCCATCCGCGCCGTGAAAGACGGGCTGACCTTCTGCCGCCAGTGCCGGAATATCTCCGAGGGGGACCTCTGCGAATTCTGCCGCGACCCCAAGCGCGACCGAGCCAAGATTCTGGTCGTCGAAGAACCCAGCACGCTCTACGCGATCGAGCGCACCGGCGGCTATCGCGGCCTCTACCATGTATTGCTCGGCGCCCTGTCGCCGCTGGACGGCGTAGGCCCCGCCGACATCCGCGCGCAGGACCTGGCCGACCGGCTCAAGAACGGCGGTGTCGAAGAGGTGATCCTGGCGACGAATCCGACCATCGAAGGCGAAGCCACCGCCATCTATCTGGCCCGGCTGCTCAAGCCGCATGGGGTCCGTGTCTCGCGCATCGCCTACGGGATTCCGGTCGGCGTGGATATCGAATACGCGGACGAAGTGACGCTGATCAAGTCATTGGAAGGGCGCCGGGACCTGTAACGTGGCTCCGCGCGACTGGCGCGACCCCTTCCGCTCAGAGCACAAGGTGCGAGGTGCGACGTTCTGAGAGGGGTAGGATTCAATGTCGAACGTCGAACTTCCGAGGTACCCGCCCCGCCCATCTCGCACTAAGCATTGACCGGCCCGGCCCTTATTGCTATAGTTTTTGCAGATGGCTGCACGGGCAATCCGCTCATCCTCCGCCGTCTCCTCCCCTTCGCATCGGGCGAAAGGGGCTGCCTCGCGCAAGAGACAACCCTACACAGGCGAACCGAAATACGCCGCGATCTTTCGCGCCTTGCAGGGGCAGCGGGCCGGTTTGATCCAGGGGGCCGAGGCCGTCGTGGAACAGCGGCCGGGGCTCGCCACGTTTCCCGATATGAACGATCAGGCCACGGCGGAGGCGGATCAGAACTTCGCCTTGCGCATCAAGGACCGGGAACGGAAACTCATCAAGAAAATTGACGAGGCCTTGGAACGCCTGTCCGCAAGAACCTACGGCATTTGCGAAGGGTGCGGGGAGGTCATTCCGCTCAAGCGGCTCAAGGCCAGGCCGGTCACCACATTCTGCATCGACTGCAAGACTCAGCAGGAACAGGAAGAACACTCTCGAGGCTAACCCCAGGTGCGGGCGGGCCCGCTTACCGTTGCTTCAAGTATTGCACGCGTTCCTTCGCCTTCGCGATCCGTGACAGTTCCTCCTCTGAGCCTTCGACCAGCGCCAGGTAGGTTTCGTACTCCGCAATGGCGCGCTTGGTATTCACCTGCTCGTAGGCTTCCGCCAGGTTAAATCTCGCCATCGGGTAGTTCGGCAACAGCGTGACCGCCCGCTCGAACGCGGCGACCGCCTGCGTCCCGTCGCCTAGCTTCGCGTACAAGGCGCCGAGGCTGTTCAAGTACTGCGCCGTGTTGGGCCGCAAGACAAGCGCCCGCTGAATGGCGGCCTTGGCCGGTTCGTACTTGCCCGCGTGCTCGAGCGCGAGCCCGAGCTTGTGGTGGGCCTCGGCCAACAATGCCTTGTCGGTAAACCCGACCGTGATCGCCTTGTTGTAGGCGTCCGCCGCGCGTACGTCGTCGCGGACGCCGCACAACCCGAAATGCGCCGCCTCCCCGCGCGCGAACTGCTGAAGAGCCGTGAAGGGCTCCTTGTCCGTCGAGCCCTTGCCGGAAAGACGCGGCTTGGGCCCACCGCTCCGCTCGATCCGCGCGATGAATTCCGCGCGGTAGGGCGAAATGAGGTTGGTGGATCTCCTGGCATAGGGATCGATCGTGAAGGACGCGGCCAGCAGCATCCGCGGTGTGCCGTTCAACACCAGGTAGCTCGTCGTGCTGGTAACATCGCCTGTCTCATACAGTGAGCTGGGGTCGAGATTCTCCTGCCCGGGTGCCTGCGCCAAACTCAGGTAAAACTCGAACGAGGGCTTGAGCTTGCCAAGCGTTTCGCGCAGCACGGGGAAGGGTTTCAGGTCGAGACCGTTCTGAAAGATAAACAGCTGGCCCACCAACTGATCGTCCTGATCGAAAAACAACGACTCCTCGGCATGCGATGGGCTGTGGCCGGCCGGGATTCGTAGTTCTTCCCCTGTCCCCCAGGCTGCCCGGGCCACTGGTGTGGCGGCGTACCGCCCGAGCACGGTGGTTTTCCGGGCACACAGCTTAGTGCCCTGCTGCAGGATGAGGTCACTGGCCGATGGGGGGAGTCTCGACGGCGCCTCGGTTTCACAGGCCGGCAGCAGCCAGGCAAAGGCCATCAGCAGCCAGACGGCGGCGGAACGGACGGTGCGGCGGTTCTGGCATCTCGGGATCAACATGACGTGGCGCATGGATTGTACAAAAATACAACAGCGGCAGGAAGGGGTTCCCTTCCTGCCGCTGTTCTGAGGACTGTGCGCGAGGACTCGGTTACTGGCGCTGCGAGCTGACGAGGACGTCCTCGCTCGTATAGCCGAATACATACGGGAACACGGACGTCACCGCATAGATCGGCCGGTTGATGGCATAATCCAGCCCGACACCGATCGGATGCAGCACGAACCCCAGCCAACGCCAGGGATTGTCATCCACTGGCGCCTGCGACCGGGGGTTTGAATACACCTGCGCCGTCGCGTCCAGGGCCGAATACATTCCCATCCCGCTGCCCTGGCGCAGCGTGACTTCACTATCTGGCCTCGTCGCGCAGCCGGTCGCGAGGATTGCCACCAGCGCCACGAGCCCGATGAGTTGTATGCTTTTCATAGATCACCTCTTCGAATGAACTACTTCACCTGACGGACGCAGTCTAGCCCCGACGGTGCGTCCTGTCCAGAAAATCGATGTTTTCGGCAGGCCGGTTCTCCCCGCGCTCCCCGCGCAATTGATCTGCGAAGAATGCCATGTTAGACTTTCGCTCCGTGGGCGATTAGCTCAGTTGGCAGAGCGCTCCCCTCACACGGGAGAGGTCACTGGATCAAGACCAGTATCGCCCACCATACCGAGCTTGCTGAGCCGCCGCGTTCAATCAAATCGCGGCGGAGAGGTATTTTGCCTCAAGTAGATTGATATCAGCTTCGGTTGAACCGGCGGCTCACCGGGCGGAGCCCCTCCCCATTGCCGCCGCCGGAGAAAACCCTCAAGTGTCTTTCGCTTGAGGCCTCTCGGAGAAGTGGTACGTCGCTGCAAATACGCTTAGATTCTTCGACTAAACCTCGGAGCCCCCATCAGATGCGCGAAGATGTGGTCGTCGTGGGAGGCGGGCTGGCCGGGTCGGAAGCAGCCTGGCAGGCGGCATCCCGAGGAGCCCGGGTGACGCTTTACGAGATGCGTCCCAAGGAATCCACCAAGGCCCATAAGACGGGCTTCCTCGCGGAACTCGTCTGTTCCAATTCGCTCGGTTCCACCGACGGCACCAGCGCCCCCGGCATGCTCAAGGAGGAAATGCGGCGGCTCAATTCGCTCGTCATCCGCGTGGCGGACGACGTCCGCGTGCCGGCCGGCTCGGCCCTGGCGGTGGACCGCGATCAGTTTTCGCAGACGATCACGCAGGCGCTCGAAAGCCACCCGAACATCCGCATCCTCCGTGAAGAAATCGCCGAGATTCCTTCCGACTGTGTGTGCGTGATCGCCACCGGCCCGCTCACCTCCGACAAGCTGGCCGCGTCGATCCGACAACTCACTCAGTCCAGGCACCTCTATTTTTTCGATGCCATCTCGCCGATCATCGATGCCGACTCCATCAACATGGACGTCGTCTTTCGCGCCTCGCGCTATGACAAGGGCGGCGCCGATTACCTGAATTGCCCGATGGACGAACCGACGTTCAACGCGTTCTACGACACGATGATGGCCGCCGAAAAAGTCCAGCCCAAGGACTTCGAGAAAAATACCCCCTACTTCGAGTCCTGCCTCCCCATCGAGGTGATGGCCGAACGCGGGAGGCAGACGATGCTCTTCGGCCCCCTCAAGCCGGTGGGCCTGGACGATCCGAAAACCGGCGCACGGCCCCATGCCGTCGTGCAGCTCCGCGCCGAAAACCGCCACGGCACCTGCTACAACATGGTCGGCTTCCAGACCAAGCTCACCTACGGCGAGCAGAAACGCGTGTTTCGCATGATCCCGGGACTGGAGCAGGCCGAGTTTCTGCGTTACGGCAGCGTTCACCGCAACACCTTCCTCAACTCGCCCGAGCTGCTGCGCGGCACGCTGCAACTCAAGACCCGGGGCACCGCCTTCTTTGCCGGTCAGTTGGTGGGCGTCGAGGGCTATACCGAATCGGCGGCGATGGGCGGGCTGGCCGGCCTCAACGCCGCGCGGGGATTGGCCGGTCTCCCCCTGGTGACGCCGCCGCCGACCACTGCGCACGGCGCGCTGCTGCACTACATCACCACGTCCGATCCGAGGCATTTCCAGCCGATCAATACGAACTTCGGCCTCTTTCCGCCCCTGCCGGATCGCGTCCGCGACAAGGAACAGAAACGCCGTCGCACCGTGGAACGGGCGCTGGAGGATTTCGACGGATGGAGACAAGCATCCGGGCTTTCGTAGCGTTCCTCTTCGAGGAACGCGGGGCCTCGCCCGAAACGATTCGCGCCTATCATTCGGATCTCCGGCAGTTTCTCTCGTTCGCCTCGCCCAAGCGTGCGTCCGGGTCCGCACCGCTGAAACCCTCCGACGTGGATCCGATGATGATCCGCGAATACCTCTACTGGCTGGACCATCGGCGGGAACAGGCCTCGTCCATGGCCCGCAAACTGGCCGCGCTCCGCACCTTTTATCGTTTCCTGAACCGACACACGGACGGCGGACCGAATCCTGCCGCCGAGGTTCGCACGCCGAAGCTGCCGCAGCGCCTCCCGCGCGTGCTGACCAAGGACGACGCGAACGCGCTGATGGAGTTTCCCGAGGGCGGAAGTCCGGCCGCGCGGCGTGACCGCGCGATTCTTGAAACGCTCTACTCGACCGGCGCCCGCGTCAGCGAGTTGGTGGGCATGAACCGGGAGGACTTGGATTTCCGCGAAGGCCTGGTGCGGCTCCGCGGAAAGGGCCGCAAGGAGCGGATCGTTCCGATCGGCGACGTCGCCCTTGGCGCGATCCGGGAGTATCACGCGTCTTTGGAGTCCCAGACCATACGCCTCGCACCCCGCGCGGCACCGGTGTTTTTGAACGCCCGCGGAGGCCGGCTCACCGTGCGCAGCGTCGACCGGCTCGTCGGCAGGTATTCCGCGCGCCTCATGGGCGGGCGCGTGAGCCCGCATGCGCTGCGTCATTCCTTCGCTACGCATCTGCTCGATGAGGGCGCCGACCTGCGCGCGATCCAGGAGATGCTCGGCCACGCCTCGCTCGCCACCACCCAGAAGTACACCCATGTCGCCATGGATCAACTCATGAAGGTCTACGACCGGGCGCATCCACGGGCGGGCCGGACGCCTGGCACGCGCACAGGATCGAGAAAACCCAAGTCCTGACGCAAGAATAAATTGTGTTGCGGGAATTTATTTTGTAAGATGCACCGCACACGATGTCAGCGATGAACAAACTCATCAAAAAAGCCAACATCCTCGTCGAGACCCTGCCGTACATCCGCGCGTTCTCCGACAAGACCATCGTCATCAAGTACGGCGGCAACGCAATGATGGAGGAATCCCTCAAGCACAAGTTCGCGCAGGACATCGTCTTGATGAAGTATGTCGGCATCAACCCCGTCATCGTGCACGGGGGCGGACCGCAGATCGATGAGATGCTCAAGCGGCTCGGCATCGAGGCCCAATTCAAGCAGGGCGTGCGGGTCACGGACGAGAAAACCATGGAAATCGTCGAGATGGTCCTGGCCGGCAAGATCAACATGGAGATCGTGGACCTGCTCAACCGCCACGGCGGGCGGGCCGTCGGCGTCAGCGGCAAGGACGGGGGGTTCATCACCGCCAAGCCGCTCACGGTCAAGGCCTGGATCGAAAGCCTCGGCATGGAGATGGAAGAAGACAGCCTGACGGACGACACCTTCGGATACGTCGGCGACATCCAATCCATCAATCCCCGCCTGATCGAAAAGCTGCAACAGGATAATTTCATTCCAGTCATCGCGCCGATCGGGACGGACCGCGAGGGGAACACCTACAACATCAACGCCGACCTGGTCGCCGGCGCGGTCGCTGCGTCCGTGAAAGCTGAAAAACTCCTGATGCTCACGGACGTCAAGGGCATCCGCAACGCGAAGGGACGCCATATTTCCACCCTGTCCAGGAAGGAAATGCAGCGGCTGGTCAAGAAATGCGTCATCCGGGAAGGCATGTTGCCGAAGGTCCACGCGTGCCTGCACGCACTCGACGGCGGCGTCCAGAAGGCGCATATCATCGACGGCCGCATGCCGCACGCCATTCTGCTGGAAGTGTTCACGGATAAGGGTATCGGCACGGAAATTATTGCCTAGCCCGGCAGCACAGGACCGTCTCCTCTCGCATCTTCAGGCTCTCGTCGGCGAACGCCATCCGATCACATCCCCCGCACGTTTACGGCAGGCTGAGGAATATCTCGTCGAGACCTTCTCGCAATTCGGGCTGCAGGTGGCCGCGCATCCCTTCATGGCTGGGGGCGGCACTTACCGCAACGTCGTCGCCTCCCTGTTACCGACCCATCGGGCACAAAGCCGCGGCCACGTCGTTCCTCCGGCCCCGCTGATCCTGGCCGCCCATTACGATACCGTCGAAGGCTCCCCAGGCGCCGACGACAATGCCAGCGCCCTCGCGGTCCTGCTGGACGTCGCACGGCGCCTGCGCGACATGGACCGATGGCGTGAAGTGCATTGCATCGGCTTTTGCCTGGAGGAGGCGGGGCTGCTCGGCAGCCGGGCCTATGCGGCAGAGCTTCAGGCCGCCGGGCGTGGCATTGCCGGGGCGCTCGTGCTCGAATGCGTGGGATTCGCGAGCGAGCAGGAGGGCTCGCAAATCATCCCACCCGGGCTCCCGATCACCGTCCCGACCGTCGGCAATTTCCTGGCGGTCGTCGGTAACACCGCTTCCGCCTCCCTGACGGCCTCCGTCACGCGCGCCGCCGAGCCGCACATCCCGGTGGTTCCGCTGGTCGTCCCGGAAAACGGCGACCGGCTTCCGGACACGCGTCGGAGCGATCACGCGGCCTTCTGGGACCATGGGTTTCCCGCCGTCATGCTGACTGACACCGCCAACTTCAGAAATCCCAATTATCACCGGTCCAGCGACACGCTCGAGACCCTCTGTCTCACGTTTCTGGCAGATGTTGCTGCCGCCGTCACCGCCGCGGCCGGTCATCTCTTGCTGGAGGAGAGTAAATAAAACACGAGGGGACAACTGGGCTTGACGGGACCAATGGCCCTTGAATTTTTCTCGGCCCCATGGAATCTAAGGGCGCAGGAACTCTGGCACCGGCCTTGCCTCTCTTGAGTGAACCCAGCAGAGAGAGGATCGGTCAAGCGGAGAGGAGGGGTCTTTGGAGCAACGGCGAGATCGGCGGGTGCAAGTGCAATTCCCTATTTCTATTGAGGGAAATCAAGGCGTTGCCAAGGGCAAACTCTTCAATCTTTCGGCACGAGGCTGCGGCGTTGAAAGCGGCGCCTTTGTACAAGTTGGAACAACCGTCACAATCCGTGTGTACGTTCCCACACACAAGGAACCCATCCACGTGAGCCGCGCCGGAGTGACCTGGTCGGCCGGGCAGGACTTCGGATTGGAGTTTACGGATATGAACCCCGAGGAACGGGACCGCCTGCAGAAACTGATCGAAGAGATACAGGAGGGCACGACCAACATCCACTAGATAGTTTTCTCTGAGTGAATCTCCCTCCCGACGGTTAATCGCCCCCCTTGAACGCATCCCGGTCATACTCCTCGCCGATTTCATCGTGCTCTTTCTCCCCCAGGGCGTTGAGAAACGAGGTTCGGAGCGACCGGATTCTGGCGAGGTTTTTCTCGATGCCAATTGCCGTCGCCTGTGCAAGGAAACGGGCGCAGAGATCCCGCCCGCGTTGGAAATGCTCCGCGATCGGATCTTCCGCGGCCTGCTGCCAGGTGCTATAGATGAGAAATTCCTGGAACGCGCAGGCATCCGGATAGCGTTCGCCCAGCGTCAACAGCCTGCGATAAGCTTGCGTCGCCTCCTCGCCGGCGTTCTCAGAAAATTCGGTTTCCAATTCGCGCGCGGACTCTCCGTCCGGTCCCAGCTCGTTTCGCGTCTGCGCGAGTCGGAATGCGGCCTGTGCCTCAATGGCGGAGTCGAAGGGCAGATCCATCAACGAATCCCGTCCTGATCACGCGTCATAGTAGACCACGATCGTCGCCTTGCCGCACTTGGTGCAGGCTCCCTGCTTGGTCATCGGAACCTTGCCGGCGCTCTCAGCCGCCTTCACCTGCGCATCGTTCGCCCGGGCATGGGTGTTGTAGCACTCACTGCAATAGAGAGGGGTCTCGGCCATGGCACCTCCTGGGCTGAAGCCGCGTGCCAATGTGAGCGACAAGGCGAAACGAATGACATCATAGTAGGAGGATGCGCGGAATGGGTCAAGCTTCAGAAGGGCCTGGCGCCCCGAGGGCGTTTCCTGAGGGCGTTTCCTATAGAGAAATGTGCTAGTATTCTTCCTCATGACACCGACCGGACAATATGCGTTGATGGTCGTGAAGGGGCCCGACCAGCCGCATATGTTCATGCTGACGCAATTTCCCGCACGGATCGGCCGGAGCGAGAACGATCAGGTGCGGCTCACTGATCCCGCCGTCTCCACGGCGCATTGCGAAATTCTCTCCGTCGACGGCGTGCTGTGGCTCATGGCGTTGAACCCGGATCCCCCCGTGACGGTGGACGGGACGCCCGTGAAACAGGGAACGCCGGCGCTCCTCACCGCCAACCGCAGCAAGATCGTGGTGGGCGGCACAACGCTGGCGCTGCGGGATATCAGCGCGTTGCTCGGCAAGATGGAATCCGACCTTGACGCGGAAGAACGGCTCACCGCCCCTGGAAAGACGGCGAACGCATCCGGCCCCCGCGCGCATGACCAGTCGGTTTCCGATCTCGTGCCTCCGACAATGATGTTCAAATCCGAGACGCAGGCCATGATGATGGCGGACGTGTGCGACTCCACCGGCCAGGCCTATTCCGTATCCAAGGCCCAGGGTTCCGACCAGGCGAACAAACTGATGGGGAAAGCCATCCAGACGTTCTATAACCTGTTCGACCGGCACGCGCAGGCGCACCATGTGCTGCACGTTCTGAAGCCGGGGGACGCCGTGTTCGCGACGTTCCAATCGCCGGAGGATTGCCTCGCCGTCTGCTGCAAGGTGTTGTCCGATCTGGTGCTGCTCCGGCCGAAGCTTCAGGAGAAGGGGCTGATGCCGCTCAACGTGCGCGTGGCCGCGCATTACGCGCCGGTGTTGCATTCGGCGGACCAATCGCAGCTCTTCGGTCTGCCGATTCACCTGACGAACCGCCTGCAGAGTCTGACCTCCGAGCAGGTCGTCGGCATCCTGACCGGCGACTTTCCCAAGATCAACCGGATCTTTCTGACCGCCGAGATCTACAAGACCCTGTCGGCCGCCTGGGCGCCGCTCACCTGGAATGTCGGCTCGTTCACCGTGAAAGGATTTGCCGAAGAAGCCTTCCCCGTCTACGGCCTCAAGTGGGAAGAGCTGATCCAACGCAAACTCGTAGGCTGACAGCCAGACCTCTCCCCTCCCGTCTTGTGACCAGGCAACCTGTCAGATTATAGTGACCCAGCCGACTCATTATTCAGGGGACGAGCATGGCTGAGATCGCGACATTGGCCGGGGGCTGTTTCTGGTGCCTGGAGGCGGTCTACGACCAGACGAAGGGCGTCTCGTCGGTCGAGTCGGGCTACATGGGCGGAAAGAATCCCGACCCGACCTACGAGCAGGTTTGTTCGGGCCGGACCGGCCACGCGGAGGTGGTACAACTTACCTTCGACCCGGCAGTTATCTCCTTTCGCGATCTGCTGGAGGTCTTTTTCGTCATCCACGATCCCACGACCCTGAACCGCCAGGGCAACGACGCCGGCACGCAATATCGCTCGGCGATTTTTTACCACTCGCCGGAGCAGAAAAAGACCGCCGACGAGGTCATCGCCGCCTTCACGAAAGACGGGGTGCATGCCAGTCCGATCGTGACCGAGGTCGTGCCCGCCGGCCGCTTCTACGTGGCCGAGGACCACCACCAGGAATATTTCGCCCTCAATCCGCTGCAGGGCTACTGCACCTACGTGGTCGGTCCCAAGGTCGCGAAATTCAGGAAACAGTTCGCTTCCAGGCTCAAATCCTAGCCTCCGCGCGCACCCGCGCACCTTTTTCCTCT
Source organism: Nitrospiraceae bacterium (assembly GCA_036397655.1). Classification (GTDB taxonomy): domain Bacteria; phylum Nitrospirota; class Nitrospiria; order Nitrospirales; family Nitrospiraceae; genus 2-02-FULL-62-14. The sequence continues at coordinate 10,410 of DASWIN010000258.1, forward strand.
TCCTCCCCCCTTATGGTACAGTGACCCCCCGATGCGGATCTTCATCCTGGGGGCCGGCGCCACCGGCTCGTTGCTGGCCCAACTCCTCGTGCGCCAGGGCCACCAAGTCTGGTGTGGGGACAAGGACCCCGCGCGGGCGCAGCGATTTCTGGGCAAGCGCTCCCGGATCCCGGTGCAGGCTGTGAACGCCCGCAATCTCCGGAGCGTCGTGAAGGCGGCCCGCGGCTGCCACCTGTTTGCCAACTGTTCACCGGCCGTCTTCAACCGGACTGCCCTGCGTGCGGCGCTGCGCCTGCGGGCCCATTACCTCGATACCGCCTCGCACCTGACGGGCTATCCCTTCCAGGTCGAGCAACTCTCCTTCGACGCCCGCTTCAGGGAAAAACGCCGGACCGCCGTGATCACGGCGGGTGCCGCGCCGGGCCTGACGAACCTGCTCGTGGCGCGCAGCGCGGAGCTGCTCGACGGGCTCGAGGTCGTCCACGAACGCCTGTATGAGAGCACCGACAGCGACGACCCCGTGTCCCAATGGTCCCCCGACGCCTCGTTTGACGAAGCGGTGTCGCGGCCCCGCGTCTACCGGGACGGCCGGTTCCACCTGGGTCCGCGCTTCGGCGAACGGGAGGTCTTCCGCTTCCCGCCGCCCATCGGACCGGTCGGCGTCGTTCTGGCGGCGCAGGACGAGGTGTGCACGCTGCCGCGCGTCATTCCCATGCGCGCGATGGACGTCAAGATCGGGGGCAACGATTTCGAGCGGCTGCGGCGCTGGTACCGCCTGGGCAAGCTGCGCAAG
>DASWIN010000259.1:0-16809 GCA_036397655.1 Nitrospiraceae bacterium
CGCAAGCCCGTCAAGCGTATCAGCCAACCCGTCCTGATGCAGACCTCGCGTCAGCCCGATCAGCAGCGCTATCACCAACGCGCTCGCCACCTCCCGGGAGAACCAGGCGGCCAGCAAAAAGTCGGCTCCGGCTGCCAGACCGCCGAGCACCAGCCCGACGAGCGGATACCACACCATCGACCCGGCCAGCTCGTTCGGCGCAGGCTCGTGATGATGACGACTGAGCGGGACGGCCGTGAGAAATTGCCAGGCAAACAGAAAAGGACGCATCGCCTCAGTCATCCGTTCCTCTCCGAGACACCGGCTTCGTCAAACGTCGCCATTTCCGTCAGAATCCTGATCGCCGCAAATACCATGTTCATGCCAAGACAGGCGCCGGTGCCTTCGCCGAGGCGCAAATCGAGATCCAGCAATGGCTTCATCCCGAGATGATCCAGCACCGCCTGATGGCCCCGTTCCACCGAACGATGCGCCGCGATGAGATACTCCCTGCAGAGAGGCTGGAGTCCGACGGCTACCAGCGCGGCGGCCCCGGCGATAAACCCATCCAATACCACCGGCACACGGGCCGCTGCTGCACCGAGAATCAACCCGGCCAAGCCGCCGATTTCCAGCCCGCCGACCTTGGCAAGTACGTCGAGCGCATCCGCACGGTCAGGACGATGGAGGTTCAGCGACCGCTCAATCACGGAAACTTTCCGCACATGGGTCGTATCATCGATCCCGGTTCCCCGACCAGTGACTTCCGACACCGGCCTCCCGGTCATCACCGACGTGATGGCTGCGCTGGCCGTCGTATTGCCGATCCCCATGTCGCCCGTACCGATCAGGCCGATCCCATCCTCCACTGCGTGCATTGCCAGCTCGATCCCTACCATGATCGACTGTTCAGCTTGTTCCCGGCTCATGGCCGGCTCCGATAAAAAACTGTTTGTCCCTTGCATGATCTTCCTGCCGATCAGTCCTGGAACGGCGCCGAAATCATGCGCGACTCCGATATCCACAACGCGAACCTCCACGCCTGCATGACGCGCCAGCACATTGACTCCTGCTCCTCCTCGTAAAAAGTTCATCACCATCTGCGGGGTGACTTCGCGCGGGTAGGCGCTCACTCCTTCCATCGCCACGCCGTGGTCGGCGGCAAAAGTGAAGACGACCCCGCGCGGAATGGCCGGCTTCATTTCGCCGGTGATCATCACATACTGTGCCGCCAGCTCTTCCAGCCGCCCCAGGCTTCCAAGCGGTTTTGTCAGCCGGTCGAGGCGAACCTGTGCCTGCGCCAGCAGCCGGCGATCGGGCGGCTGAATGCGGCCGATGATCGCTTGCAGAGACATGCGCGGGCTCTCCCTCATTTCAGACGCAGTAACAGACCGCTGACGGCAAGATAGACCTCATCCGCCTCGGCGGCTACTTGCTGATTCACGCGCCCGGCCAGATCGCGAAATGAACGGGCAGACCTGCCGGTCGGTACCAGCCCCAATCCGAGTTCGTTGCTCACCACGACGACCCGGGCCGGCGTGGACCGGATCGCTTCGAGCAGATCGGTTACGCGATTGGAAACCTCCGTGTCGCGCGCACGCTTCCCCTGTAGATTGCTCAGCCACAAGGTCAGACAATCCAGCACGATCGTGCGATAGCCATTCCCGTGCCGCCTGAACCAGGCGGCCAGTTCGACGGGAACCTCTACCGTCGCCCAGTCGGCCGAACGCGCCGTCCGATGTCGCGCAATCCGTTCGGCCATCTCACGATCGCGTGCCTGCCCGGTCGCCACAAAGGCCTTGGGCCGCGCGCGGCCCGCCGCCTCGAGCGCCGCCTGACTTTTTCCGGATGCCGTGCCGCCGAGCACGAGGATCAGTTTACCGGCCGCCTTCCGCGTCTTCATTTCGTCAGTCGGTCGCCTTTCTGATATCGCGCTCCCAGAGAAACTCCGGCTCGCCCTGGGTCCTGGCCGCCCAGCGCGCCAGAACGAACAGCGTATCGCTGAGACGATTGATGAACTTGACGATGATTGGATCGACCGGTTCCTGTCGCGAGAGACGCACGCACAGCCGTTCGGCCCGCCGGCAGACGGTTCGTGCTTGATGCAGGAATCCGGACACTTTCCCGCCACCGGGCAGAATAAACTCTTTCAGTGGCGCGAGGTCCTTCTGGCATCGATCGATCAGCTTTTCCAACCGCGTCACATCCTTTCCCGTCACCTGCGGCATGTTCTTAAAGGTCTGGCCGGGAGCCGTCGCGAGAATCCCCCCGACGTCGAAGAGCTTGTTCTGAATCCATCTCAGCTCGTCTTCCAACTGCGCCGCGTGATTCCGGACACCGGTCACTTCGGCATTGACCACGCGCACCACGCCGACCGACGCGTTCAACTCATCCACCGTGCCGTAGACCTCGACCCGCAGGCTGTCTTTCCAGACCTGCTGCCCTCCGGCCAGCCTCGTTTTTCCCGCGTCGCCGGCCCTGGTGTAGACCTTGGTGATGCGCATTCCCGTTCCTCCTGTCTTCCTCTGTTCTGTTTCCCCACGATTCATAGTGAACCAGTTGCTCCATCGGGAGCCTGGCTCGCCACCCTGACGCTTCCAAATCAGGCCGCACCGCGAACTCGGAAACGTATCCGAGACAGAGGTAGGCCAGCACGGTGACAGGCTTGGGAATGCCGAGCAGCCGCTTCAGCGCCGCATGGTCCAGGATACTGACCCACCCCACTCCGATCCCCTCCGCCCGAGCAGCCAGCCACAGATTCTGAATCGCGCAACAGGTACTGTACAGATCGGTGTCGCGCACCGTGGACCGTCCCAGCACGTGCCGGCCGCCCCGCTGCCTGGTGCAGGTCACACAAAGATTGACCGGCGCTTCTTCGATCCCTTCCAATTTGAGGCGTCGATACAGTTCGGCCCTGGCCCCCGTGTATCTGGCCGCCGCTTCGGCACTGACGTCGCGAAACAGCGTCTTGACCGCCCGCTTCGTATTGGGCCGGCGGACGACCACGAAATCCCACGGCTGCATGAACCCGACCGAACCGGCATGGTGAGCGGCGGTCAACAATCTCGCCAAGACAGCGTCGGAAACCAACGAAGGCAGAAAATTCCGACGGACATCCCGGCGTTCGAAGATTGCCCGGTATACCGCCTCCCGCTCCGGTTCGGAAAACCTGCCATTGTTGCGCATCGATTACTTCACCTGTCTACCCGGTCGGCTGATCGGCTTTTTCGTATGGAGGCCCCAGTGTCCCCAGGCTGACCTGTTGCAGACAGGCCGGACAGAGGCAGTCCTCGAAGCGGGCCGCGATCCAGTCCATCTGCCTGTCCGTGATCCCAAGCCGGCCGCACCAGCAACCGTATTGACCGCACTCGAACGGTTGCCCGCAATGCCTGCAGGTTTTGTTGATCGGCCCGGTCATCTCCCTTTCATCCTCCGGAGGGGCGGGAACGCGTCAGGCGCGTCCTCCGCCGCTAATCATAGTTCACTTTCACGCCGACAAACACAGATCGGACGGGGGTGCCGAAATTCAGGATTTCCTCATATTTTTCGTTGAACAGATTCTCGGCACGCAGGTAGGTTTGTACGCGTTTTGTGACATCGTAGCTCGCCGACAGATTCCAGACATCGAAGGCCCCGAGTCTCCGCAGGTTGTTGGTGTCTTCGAACCGCGATCCGACGTACCGTCCTTCCAGGATGACCCGCAGTGGATCCACGGGCTGGTAGCTCATCACCACGCTCCACTGGTCCACGGGGATCCGCGGCGCCCGATTGCCGATCTGCTGCGCGAGGTTGCGGGTCAAGGTATTGGTGTATTGTGCTTGGATGTCCAGGCTTTTGACGCCGGGCAGATCCTTGGCCACCAGATACTTCACCCCGACTTCCCATCCCTTGGTCCCGACAAGGCCGAGATTCTGCGCGCAGAAGTTCGGGCCAAAGGGCCCGGCCCCGCAGAGGGTCGCGCTCTGTTGGCTGACGATCATATCGCGAAACCGGTTCCAGAAATAGGACGCGCTGAGGGTCAGCCGGTTGTCCAGCAGATACTGGTCCACCCCGGCATCCATGCTGAGACTTTTTTCCGGCTTGAGATCCGGCTTGCCGAAATCAGGGAAGAACAGTTGATTGACTGTCGGAGCCCGGAAACCCGTCGCATAGCTGGCGCGAACTTTCGTGCCGGTCTCCTTATGCAGGTACCCACCCGTGGCCCGATAGGTGGTCGCGCTCCCGAACACGTTGTACTCATCCTGACGAACTCCGGCGGTTGCGAACACCCGGTTGTGGAGGTTGAGCTGCCCCTGGACGAACCCTGCATGGCTGGACACGATTCGGTTCGCGATGTCTAGCGTCCCTGTGCCTAGGTCAAAGTTCTTCCCCTGCTGTTCCCTGTACTGGTACCCGGCGCTGAGCAGCAACGGATCGCCGAGCTGGACGTTGTGCTGCCACTCGAGGCGGTTTGCCAGGGTGGTGATCTCCGAACGATCGCCGAAGGGGGTGGAGGTCGCCCCGGTCAGGACGTTTCGCTGTGTGGTTCCGGGCATCGTTTCAACCTTTTCCGTCTGCCGGGACAGCGTGAGTGCCTGGTCCCACCAGCGCGTGATCGGCTGCTGATAGGACGCGCTGTACACGAACTGCTGGCTGTCGCTGAATCCCCCGAATACGTCGAAGCCGGGCGAAAACCCGTTATCAACATCGATCTTGCCCTGGAGCAGACGGAAGTTGACATCGAGCCTCCCGTCATGAGGCAACTCCAGGCCGAGCCGCGCGGAGGCCTGCCAATTGTGAAACCCGTCACGCTCCGACGCACCGCGGCGGTAGTTGACGGCCGAGAAGCCGGTGTAGTCCCAGCGCGAGACCGCGGCGCTGAAATCCATCGCCCCCTTCTTGCCCGACACCCGCGCCCCTTCCCGGATGGAGGAGAACGATCCGTACTCGACAAAGGCGCTCGCCGACGGGGCGCCGGTGCCTTTCTTGGTGGTGATATTGATCACCCCGCCCATCGCGTCCGCGCCCCACAGCATGCTCTGGGCCCCGCGCAGGATTTCGATCCGCTCGATGTTGTCGGTCGTCAGGTTTGCGAAGTTAAAATTGCCCAGCGTGGTGCTGTTCATGATCGCGCCGTCGATGAGCACCAGGACCTGGTCCGCGTTGCTGCCCCGGATGCGCACCGTCGCCGTCGAGCCTGGTCCTCCGTTCGAGAAGACCGTGAGCCCCTGGCTGAGCCGGAGGGCGTCCACCACCGTCTTGATCTGCCTGCGCTTGAGGTCCTCTTCGGTAATCACTTCGACGGCGCTCGTAAGCTGTGTCACCGGCAGCGGAGTCTTGGTCGCCGACACCACGACTTCTCTGGCTACCACGGCAGACTCGGCTCCGCCGGGCTCCTCGCCGGAGACTTCGGCGGACCAGCAGACGGGAACCACCCCCCCGAACGAGGCACATACAACGAGACACCAGCACCGGATATACGACGACATCGGAACCTCCCTTTGACTCGAAGGGTGTCGAGGAACGTCCGTCAGCCGGGTCTCCTGACTTGCGGATCATCACGACTCTGCGCCTTCCCATGCGTCGCAACGCACAGTGGCGTCCATGCAGAGTCACTCCCCGCTTACAGTGGCGGCACCGTGATGGAGTTGCACCATCTTCCCCGTCGCTGACGGTCCTGCGCGAATCCTCCCCCGTGATTGATGAATGCACCGTACCCTGCCTACGCACAAGCCGGACGACCGGGTACATGATCGTCCAGAATAATCAGAGGCGCCTCAACTCCCCCGCCTCCGACCCAATGTTTCGCGTCCCGGAAGCGTGACCCTGGGCAGTCCCGACTCCGGATGCCGATCGACCAGAACGTCGCATCCGTACACGGCCCTGATGGAATCCTGGCAGATAATCTCATCGGGCCGCCCGATCCCGAACAGCCTCCCCTCCCTCAGCATCAGCACCCGATCGCAATACTGTCCGACAAGATTCAGATCGTGCGAGACCAGCACCACGGTCAACCCCCCCTCGTTCGTCAGCCGGCGGAGGATCGCACAAATCTCGATCTGGTGGTGAAGATCGAGGTACGCGGTCGGCTCATCCAGCAACAGGACTTGAGGGACCTGCGCGAGTGCTCGGGCGATCACGCACCGCTGACGCTCCCCGCCCGAGAGGTCCAGCACGACACGATCCGCGAGATGGAGGATGTCCATGTACTCCATCATCTGCCTGGCGACGATCAGGTCCTCGGCGCTCTCCCAGCCGAACCCTGCACTCCATGATCCGGCTTGCCGACGCGGGTACCGGCCCATCAACACCGTTTCCATGACGGTGAACGGAAAGACCTGCTGGAATTCCTGGGGGACCAGGGCGACCGTGCATGCGACGTCGCGTTGCGACAGCGCGGCCAGGTCCCGCCCGAACAACGTCATGCCACCGGCCTGCGGGCGGAGAATCTTGCCCATCAATTTCAGCAAGGAGGTTTTTCCCGATCCGTTCGGCCCCGCGATTCCGAGAATCCCACCGGCATCGACATCGAAGGTCAGCCCGTCCAATACCCAATCGTCCGCCACAGCGGCCGCGCCGGCATAACGAAAGCATAGCGACTGCACGCGGTAGGCGAACGGGGCGGCAGGAGCGCGTGCTCCCGCGACATCGCGGGTGATCGAGGTCGCTGAGTCCGGGACCAGGCTCATGCGAACCGATCCTTTCTCCAGGCCAGGAGGTAGATGAAAAACGGCCCCCCCGCCAGCGCCGTCACGATGCCGACGGGAATCTCCGTGGGACTCAACAGCGTCCGCGCCACCGTGTCGGCGGCCATCAGATACATGCCCCCGATGAGCGCGGAGGCCGGGAGCAGCAACCGGTGATCCGCACCGAGCATGAGTCGCACCGCGTGCGGAATCACCATGCCGACGAAGCCGATCATACCGCTCACCGAGACCACCGCCCCCGTAATCAGTGCGGAGATGACGTACACACGGCGCTTGACCTGTTCCGTTTCAACCCCTAGCGACCGGGCGGATTCCTCTCCCAACGCCATGATGTTCAGAATCTGCGCCTCTTTCAGCAGCAGGATCAGACCGGCAAGCAGGTACAGCGTCAGCATCGCCAGCACCGGATACGACGGCGCCAGCAAGGTCCCCATGAGCCAGGTCATCGTCCCGACGGAACGGGTCGGCTCCATGACGGATGTGATGAACATGATCAGGGCCGAAAAGATGGCGTTGAGAATCACCCCCGCCAGAAGAAGACTGTGGATCGGCAGCCGTCCGTACGAGGCCGCCATGCGATAGACCACGAGCAACGATAGTAACCCGCCGGCAAACCCGCAGAGCGGCAGCACCGAGGTGGCCAGCACGGTCGTGCCAATTCCGGACAAGATCGCCAGCGCGACGCCCAACGCGGCGCCGCTCGACACTCCGAGTACGTAGGGATCGGCCAGGGGGTTCCGGAGCAGGGCTTGAAGGACGACGCCAACGCAGGCGAGGCAGGCGCCCACCAGAAGACCCAGCAACAGACGCGGCAGTCTGATCTGGAGAAGAATCACGCCCGCTGCGTCGACCGTGTCATGCTCGGTGGTCCCTTCGCGCAAGAGACGCGAGACAATTTCCGCCGAGTGGCCGAGCCATATCGTTTGAGCGCCGAATTGCAGGCACACCAGCAACAAGGCGACGGCTGATGCCGAGAGCAGCAGCATGACGATAAGCCATCGCCTCGCCGTCAGAATGGAGGCCCCCCCGACGGCCGCCCTGCCGCTGGTGGTGGAGGCAGCCGGAGCCGCTTCACGCGCATGCCCTTCGGCTTCGGATCGGACAGCGCCCCCCGTCTGATCGGTACCGGATCTCATGGGATCACCGCTCCGTACCCGTCTCGAACGCTTCGGGATGGATGATGCGGGCCAGTCGTTCCAGGCCTTCGATAATCCTGGGTCCCGGTCGGTTCAGCAGGTCGGACGGGATCTGGCGAACCCTGCCGTGTTTAATGGCGGACAGCGTGGTCCAACGCTGCCACGCGTCTTGCTCGCCAAGTGGAATACCTTCAGCCTTTCCAACAGGGAAGACGATGATCTCAGGATCTTCCTTGAGGACGGATTCCATGTTGAGGTGCGGATAAGGGACGACCGTATTCCCCGCCACATTCGAGCCACCTGCAAAACCGAGGGCTTGATGGATGAAGCTTCCCGGGCCGACGGTGATCAGCGGCTCGCTGTTGAGCACGTAGAGTACGCGAACGCGCGCCAGCGATTCCGTCTTGCTGCGGACCCAGGTAAGCCGGTCCCGCATCGCCATCGCCAGGGCATCGGCCAAAGCGGAGCGGTCAAGTATCCGGCCGATCGTCTGAATGCGGATGGGGATGTCCTCGAAAGACTGAGGATCGACGATGAACGTAGGGACCTTCAGGTGCTCAAGTTTACCCAGGAGATCCGCCCGAAGGAACGCGCGTGGCGCCATGACCAGGTCCGGCCGCAATACCAGGATTGACTCGAGATTGGGACTGGTATAGCCGACCTTGGGTTTCCGCTTCGCCTCCTCAGGGTAATCGCAGGACTCGGTCACGCCGACGATCTGCTCACTCGATCCAATGGCAAAAAGAATCTCCGTAATGCTGGGGGCGAGTGACACGACCCGCACCGGGGCTTTGGCAAAATAGACTTTTCTCCCGGCATCGTCCACGAAGGTACGCGGCGCCAGGTTGGCCATGAACGGCATGCCGGTCAGGATGCCCTGCTGTCGGCGCTTCTTCATCGAGCTCAAGTCCGTATCCTCAGCCAGAGCCAGACCTGGGGTCAGCAGGTAGCTGATAGCTAATAGCCAGTAGCTCAGACCCACTAAGCCTGGCCTCTTTGCTATGCGCTGCCGGCTACTTGCTGTTCGGCGCCCGCTGCCTGCTTCCAAAACAAAAAATCCCCAAGGCCTGTGAGACCCTGAGGATTGTCCCGCTCATCACCCTCACGCTTTCCCCAGCCCACGAGGGAAAGTCGGTCTTGGGAACCTACCAGAGGATCGCCATTCTACTGCGGCGATGGATCTCGGACCATCTACCGCATTCTCGGCTTGAAACGATCCTCAACGTATTGCAGAGAATACGCTTCCGGTCGTTATCAAGCCTGCGGCCTTGCATCTGATCCGATCTCCTTCGCCTCGTGACGAAGGGATCCTCTGGCAGGCTCCCCTTCCGGGCAGGTCTTCTGGCTTCTGGGGTCTCACCTACTCCCCGCGCCTTCCCATCCGCACAGGCGGACAGTGGCTACCGCGGGCTTCGTCCCCAGTCACAGCGGCGGGACCGCGAGGGTTTCGCACCCTCTTCCCTTCACCCGGACTGTTATCTTGTGTGCGCACTCTAGTGAGCCATCCTGCAGGAGTCAAGCGCAAAGTCTCGGCGAGCCTGCCGGCGGAGGCGCAGCCGGCTCGCCTGGATCCTGAACGGTTTAATCCATCCGCGCAAATGCTCTTGAATTGCAATCATTTCCGCACTTTGATATATCCACGTACTGGACAGAGCAGTTCCCCTACGCAAAGGACCATCCATGGGAAAATTGTTCGGAACTCTATTCCTGATCGCCTTGCTCGTGGGAGCCATCAACGTCGGCGGTCTGATCTGGTCGGGCGCCAAGGACCCGGCCTCCGAGCCATTCACCGCCTTCACTACGCCGCCGCCCGACATTGTCGCCGGCACCACTGAAAACGGCTACTACATGCTCGTCGGATTCGCGGCGGCGGCGAATTCAGACCCCGTCAAGACCGGCTACGACATCTGGCGCGAAGCGGAGGACGGGCGCGGCCACTACTTTTACGATTACGCCAAGGAGGGGCGCACCGAACTGCGTGTTTCGCTCGATCTGACGCAAATGATCCAGGGATGGAAAATTGAAGACCTTGTCGCGCATCCCGAGCAGTTCGAAGAGACGCTGAAAACCTTTCGGGCCGGCTCCAATCAGTTACTGACGCGATACGCGCAATGGCTCGAGATGCCGTTCGACGACGAAGGCTATGGCCACACGGGAAGCCCGCGGATGACCGAGTTGTTCCTGGCGCACAGGGTCTATCTGGCTGACGGATTCGCCCAGGGCCATGCCAATGGGCTTGACCGGCTGGCGGCGGATCTTCCGACCTGGCGCGTGGTCCTGGCGCACGCCAAGACGCCAGCCGTGAAGTTGCTGGCAGCCGCAGCCGTCAGCGATGACGCCCGGCTCATCTCCTCATTGTTGAGCCGTCAACCGGACGCAACCACCGCCAAACGATTGGCCGCCCTTGCGCCGCCGATGACGGATGAAGAGAAGTCGCTGCGCTGGCTCGTGCAGCACGAATTCGTGACCGGGCTGAGCCGATTCAAGTCCGTCGTGCTGACCCAGGGGCCGGCCCCCCGGCAGCAATCGGAGGATCATGAGCGCTGGCTGACCGACATGACCGGCCTGGGTGCAGATACCATCGTCCGGATCGAGGCTCCGCTGCCCACCAATCCCGTCCTGCTCGCGCTGGCGAAGAAACAGCGGACGCTCAATCTCTATGCCGCCTATTACGAAAACCTCGTCAAGGCGTTCGCCAACGTGCCGATCAAGCTCCCGACGCTGCATGAGACCGCCAGACAGGGGCCTCGCAACGTCCTCGATCCGCTTCTGAACCCCGTGAACAACATATTTGCCAGCGCGCCGGAACCGGCGTGGACCCCCGTCCTCGGCTACGTGCGGGAGGCGGATGCACGCCTCCGCCTGGCCAGCTTGCAGGTTGGCCTGCTCGACGTTCCACACGAGAAGGCCATGGCGGCCGCCATTGGCAAAGCCGGTCCGGACTATTATGACCCCTTCACGGGCATCCCGATGGTCTGGAACGCGGCGCAAGGTTCCATCTACAGCGTGGGACGGGACGGCCGTGACGACGGAGGTGAAAGCTCGTTCGATGTGAGCATCAAGCTGGACGAGCCGCTGCCGCCATCCATGGTTCCGAAGAAGCCCGCGAAACCAGCGGCCAAACCGAAGGCAAAACCCGCCCCCAAATCTGCCGCAAAACCGGTGCCCAAGGCTGCGCCGAAAGAAGCTCCGCCGGCCGCTAAATCGAGCGTGCCGACCGAACCGGCCCCAGCCGCGCCGCCCCCTCCAGCTGGACCGCCCGCGTCAAGCCCTCCTGCAGCTCCACCTGCAGGCACACCCGCCAACTGACACTCGTGGCTCGTGCACGAACATGCGCGCCCGCGTGAACGTCAGGGCATCGGACACGGAGACCGACAGACGTATCATCCATACCCAGCGCGGCGCCATCGGGACCGTGGGCGACGTCCTGATTCTGCTGCTCGTCCTGATCACCATCGGCGCCTGGTGGATCACTCAACGCAATAAACCGAGGGCGTCACCGCCGCCTGCACCGGCTTCGCCGGCCGCCTCGACCCCTCTTCCGACCGTCGTGCCCGGCCAGGCTCCGCCGCCGTCCCCCTCCCTGACCGCGCCCGCGCCATCCTTGCCTGACGGGCCACTGCGCGCCTTCACACCCGGATCGATCCCTGGCTCCCAACATGCCGCCGCCCTCGACGCGATTCATTCACTGATCGAACGGGGGCAGGATGCGGAAGCGGAGGCGAGGCTGGCCGCCCTGCCCCAGGATGCGTTGAATAACGAACAGATCCGGCAGGCTGCATCGATTCTGTGGAACAATCTCGGCATTGCCCGGCAGCATTCGCGTGGAACAGCCTCGGCGGTTCCGGCCTTCCAGACAGCCGTGGCCCTCTCGCCCCGCGACCAGACGCCACGCCTGAACCTCACCCATGCCTATGTCGAGACGAAGGACCGGGCGCTCACGCGGGAATTTCTTGAGGAGACCATCCATCTCGCTCCGAACGACCCCCTGGCGCATCTGGCGCTGGCCGACCTGCTGTACGACAAGGATGACCTGGCCGGCGCCATGGTCCACCTGGAGCATGGCCGGCAGCGCACGCCTGCCGGTTCGCCCCAGCGGCCGTACCTGGATCTCGTGACCGCCCGCGTATCGCGCGCCGAAAAGGCCGAGCAGAAGTTCTCCGCGCGTGAAAGCAGTCACTTCCTCGTGAAGTTCAACGGCAACGAGGATTATGACACCTGGACGAAGGTCCTGGACGTCCTGGAGGACGCGTACCGGGACATCGGCCAGAAGTTCAGCTATTTCCCCTCCAAACCCATCACCGTCGTGCTGCATACCAAAGCAACCTTCCAGGGCGCGACCGGCAGCCCGGCCTGGGCCGACGGCCTGTACGACGGCGTGCTGGGCCGCATCCAGATTCCCACGCAGGGCGCGTTGACGGATCCGGCCTGGCTGGCCCGCGTCCTGCGCCATGAGTTCGTGCACGCATTGCTGCATCAGCGCGTCGAGGGGGGACGCATTCCTCAATGGCTGAACGAAGGACTCGCCATGCAGCTTGCCGGCGATAATGCCTGGCCGGATCTCGACGAGGTGATCAAGGGAGAGATGACGCTGATTGCGCTGAACCGCCTGGAAGGCGGCTGGGGCGGGTTTCCCCCCGACCTCGCCACCGTGGCCTATCTGGAGGGGAACTCGGCCACGGCCTATATGATCGATCGCTACGGAATGGGCAAGGTGCAGGACATCATCGAAGCGCTCGCCGCCCGCCAGCCCATGGCCGCCGCCATCAAGGACCGGCTCTTCATCTCCTACGACGAATTCCAGCAACGCTGGACCGAGAACATCAACGAGAAGATCCGGGCGGGGAAATCGTAACCGTTCCAAACCAGCGGTATCGATATCGGGCAATCACACGATAGAGCAGATACGCCAGCGGCCTCAAGGGTGGAAACTTCCAGAGCGCCAACAGCAGCCATCCTCCGCGGAGTCCCGGCAGCAGCGGCACAAAGGCATCCAGCCCCTTTTTGATCGTCCCATCGGCCTCGACCAAAAACGCGGCGTCGGGACGGCCCGGCTGGTAGTCCCTACCAAGACAGCGGGCTGCTTCCTCGCTTTGATAGGGCACCCACTGGACATCCTGCGGGGCGCCCATCCGCTCGATGCCGCTCTTCGCCGTCACGCACAAACGGCACTGCCCGTCATAAATCAGAATGCGTTTGGGTGATGTCATGCGCGCACGCTAGCATTGGCATTCCGCGAAGGCAAGGTACGGACTGTTCTGGTATCATCGCGCCATGCCGAACCGGACCGTCATGGCCCTGCTGGCAGGATTGATCATCGCGGCGGCCGCAACGCACCATGACCCGCGGCCGGTTGGTTGGTTGCTGTTTCTCTATGGATTGCCGCTTGCGCTGATCGGCTGCCTGCTGGCCAAGCAGCGGTGGGCGCTGATGGCCGCCGTGATGTACGGCACGGTGGGACTGGCGATGGATATTTCAACGATCGTCCAGGGAATCACGAAACCGGACGTTCCGGGAGTGACGGCGGCCATGAGCGGCGTGACCGGCGTGCTGAACTTTCTGGTGGTTGTCTTCGGCGGAAACACCTTCCTGACCGTTATGGGCGCCTCATCGCCTCCAGAATCCCCCCGTCCCAATCCTCCGTCCCCTTCTTCATCCTAAGCGTCCGCACCCTGCCGAATCCCGCCCGCTTCAGCCATGCCGTGGTATCGCGGACCGAATAGGTGTTGCCCCGGTCGGTGAACAGCAGCATGGTCACGGCGAAGAGCGAGGCTTCCCGGGGATACAGGCCCTTTGTATCGTGCAGGAAGGCGTCCTGGATCAGGAGACGTCCGCCCGGCGCAAGCGCCTTCGCCAGCTTCCGGAACAGGCGTTGATTGTCTTCCGGAGAATAAATATGGAGCACGTTCGAGAACCAGATGACGTCGTAACGCCCCGGAATCGCCTTCGAGACAAAATCAAGCGGAAGACATGTCAGCCGCCTCCCGTGTTTGAGCGGAGCCGCAATCTCCTTCGCCACCGCGAGCGCCGGTGTGCGGTCGCAGACGGTCGCCCTGAGCGCTGGATTCTGTTTCAAGAACGCCAGCGCATAGGTGCCGGGCCCGCCCCCCAAATCCAGCAGCGACCCGGCGCCGCGCAGATTGATTTGGGACGCGATTTTCGGCGCGACATTGAGCGAACGGTGGTGCATGGCCCATGAGAACCGACGACGGTAGGCCGGCTCGTCCGGATCGTCGTTGTCATCTAACGGCCTGCCCAGCCGGACCGATCGCGTCAGTTGGGACCAGTCGTCCCAATGATTGCGCAGCAGGTCGAGATAGGCCCAGCGATACACCGGGCTTTTTTTATTGAGTTCCTTGCGGGCGAGCGGGCTGTTCCGATAACGGGAATCGGCTTTGATCAGCAGGCCGGCACAGGCGAGATTCCGGCACAGGATGTCAAGCCCGCGAGCGCTGACACGAAGTTTCTTCGCCAGCCGGGGAATAGTCCAAGACGTGGTACCCATAGCGGTGAACAGCTCGAGGTCCAGCGCCGTCAAGATGATCCGCGGCAGCCGGTAGGCGGCCAGCGCGGTCCGGAAATCTTCAAACGTGCGGATTGTGGGCGCGGCCGTCATGCAGGCAGTCTAGGCACCAGGCTTGTTGAATTGGCCACGGCACCAGTGAATGGCCTGCGCAACCTCGTCGAATTTCCTGAAATCCAGCGTCCGGTGGAACGTGACCGCGACGTACTGCTCGTTCATCTCGGTATTTTCCTCGAAGCCGGCCTCAATGAGCGGCTGCCTGAATTTCGAGGCGATCGGCTGCAGATAGTACTTCGCCTGCTTCGCCAACTCATCCGAACCCAGATCCTCCGGCGTCCCCTCGGAGAGCAGGCGCTGGATGTCTTCGATCTCCATCCCCGTCTGGCAGATCAGCCGGCCGTCCGGTGTCACCTCGAGAATCCATTCCCCCCCGCCAAGCTGGAGCGCCAGCGCCCCGCCCGGTTCGAGTTCGTAAAACGACGGTTCCGTTCGACGGAGCCGCTCGCGGGCTTCCCCCCATGCCGGCGCAGGCGTGGAAGCTTCCTCCCCGCTCATGCGCGCGCTCCCTCGGCCAGTCGGGCCCTCAGCGCATCCAGCCGTCCGATGTTCTCCTGCAGTTTGGGCAGATTATATTTCCGATCCATTTCCACCACCTGTTCGAGCAGATCGGCAGCCTCGCGCAGTCGGCCCAATTGCTCGAAGCATCCCGCCAGCACATAGCGCGCCCCGCCCGTCCGCAGCTCGTCGAGCATCCGCTCCGCGA
Organism: Nitrospiraceae bacterium; assembly: GCA_036397655.1. Lineage (GTDB taxonomy): Bacteria > Nitrospirota > Nitrospiria > Nitrospirales > Nitrospiraceae > 2-02-FULL-62-14. The sequence goes on from DASWIN010000259.1 coordinate 15,088, forward strand.
TGGCCTGGCTGGTCCGGCAGCAGGCGACGGCCTCGTCATATTGCTGTTGCATGAGATAGGTTCGCGCCATCATGCGCCAGGCATCGGCCATGCCGCCCTCGTTGCCGAGCCGCGCCATCAGCGCCAGCGACCGCTCGTAGTACCGGAGCGCCTCGACGAACTGCCCGGTCTCCCGCGCGACGAATCCCAGATCGGACAAGAGCACCGACATGGCCGTTTCGTCATGCGTCCGTTTCAGAATATCCATCGCCTCCAGGTAGTAGGCCCTGGCCCGTTCGTATTCGCCTCCGTCTGCGCGCAGATTGCCGAGATTGGCCAGCGTCGTGCCGATGCCGCGCTCGTCCCCGAGCAGCTTTTGCAGCGCCAGGACTTCTTCATAATATTGCTGCGCGGCCTCGCGCCGGCCGCTCACGGCGCAAATGTTCGCCAGATTGCCGAGCGTCGCCACGAGCGCACGCTGATCGCCGGACTTGCGGTCACACTCCAGGGCCTTCGCATAATGCTCGTAGGCCTCCGTGTAGTGGCCGCGCGAGAAGTGCTCGTTGCCCAGGCGGTTGAGTTGTGCGGAGCCGTGGTCATGCATGGCCGTTACGCCAACAACTGTTCCACCAAGGGCTTGGCCCCCGTGAGGATTGCCGCCCCGTCCCCGACAAGCAGCGTGTCGAAGTTGTACTTGAGCAGCCGCTTCAGTCCCTCCCTGGCCTTGGCGGCGTCGGCATACTTCTCCGCCGGCAGCATGCCGACCGCTCCCGGCGGCTTGCCGATCAGCGCATCACCGACGATCATGATGCCCTTGCCCTGCTGAAGGAACAGCGCAGACTCGCCCGGCGATTTCTGATCATTCAAGTGAATGGCCCAAATGCCGCCCGCCAGCAATTCGCCGTCCTTGTAGGTCCTATCTGCCTTGATGGCCATCTCTGGAGCGTCCGCCTCCGGCACCCACACCTGGCAATGAAACTCGGTTTGCAAGGTCATGGCTTCCCGTACGTGATCGCGGTTCGTGAGCAGAATGTAGTCCATCTGCCCGCCCCGCCTGACCTGCGACAGGTCCTCTGACGCCATCGGCGGCGGATCGACGAGAATCCGGTGTTCGCCGACTGTCAACAAGTGGCCGTTGAAGTTGAGCTTCTTTTCTTCTGAAAACCAGGACCACTGCCAGATGCCGGGGAGAATTTGCTTTAGCATAGAGCGCTCGTGGATCTTCAGGATGCTCAAAAAGGCCAGCCAACGCGGCCGCAGGGAGCGAGGGCCCCGAGGAGGTACATACCAAACTTCGTTTGAACCGTTCGCCCCCCCAATGGTTCTCGGCGAACGGATAGAACCCTTCGGTAATCCCGGCCACTATGGCCCCTCGATTCCTGCGTTGAGGGGAACGAGCGACCGAGAACAAAGTTGGGGGTCTTTTTCAGCATCCTGTTAAAGCGCGGCGATGGCGTCCTTCACGACCTTGGTCACCTTGGCGAGGATGTCGGCTTCGTTGGGAAGATCGATGATGTCGTCTTCCGGGATAGTGATGAACTTTCGGTTCGCTCCCTTGGTGAGCGAGATCAGAAATATACTGTTGGCGGGCTTGACCGGCACGACTGCTTGCACGGTGGCATCCAGCCCCTTGACCAGCTCGTGAAACTTCTTGATCCCGGCCTCGATCTCGTCCATCTTCGATTCCTTCCCTCACTCCTTACGACTGCCGGGCGCTGAGTCCACAGGCTGCAGGGCTGGCCC
>DASWIN010000260.1:0-5380 GCA_036397655.1 Nitrospiraceae bacterium
GGCGGCGTCCTGATGACGTTCCTCGACATTGGCCTGATCTTTCACCGTCCCATGGAGGAGGCCCTGCGCCAGGTGCTCATCGACACGCTCATTCTCCTGGCCGTGGTGGAAGTGTTCAAGACGACCCTGACCTACTTCTCGGAAGGCCGCGTCAAGGTGACCTTTATCGTGGATACGATCCTGGTTGTCATGCTGACCGAGGTCATTTCGGAGTGGTTCAAAGGAGAAAGTCTCGCACACATGGCCGCCTTGGGCGTGATCCTGTTGGTCCTGGGCGCCATGCGCATTATCGCGGTCCGCTGTTCGCCAGCCCAGGGTGAATCCGCATATGAGACCGTCTAGGGGCGGTCACAATTTACCGGGAATTAATGCAGCCGTGACGAAGCGGCTATGTGTTCGATGGAGACTTCGTCGTGCAGCGTTTCTCCTGTGACCTCAGGCCATCCAGGGGTTGTGCCCCCCGGGATGGCCTGAGCAAAAAAAGGAGCACCCCCATGAAATGCCCCTACTATCGCCAAGCTCGCGCGTCTGGAACGTTCCCATTGTGTGTGGGAACCCTGGTTCCCTTCGAGCCCAGTGAAAAGGATTTGGATTATTGCGCCACGGACCGGCACCGCTGGTGCCCGCTGTACCGGAACGCCGGTCGCGATCTTGCCTTGGCAGTTCAACGCGAAGCGGCCCGCGCGACAGGATGAGCCTGGCGGCGCCGGATGGGAGGCCCACCTTGGCGCATCGTGCCTTTCCTAAAACGCAGTTGCTCAAAGCCCTCAAGACAGGCGAAGCCGTGACGATTCCTGAATTGTCGACCCGCCTGCCCGAGTTCAAGTGGCGGGAACTCTTCCTCCTTGTAAAAGCTCTCAATCGGCAGGGCGCCATCCGTCTTCACCGCCAAGGCTACGAATTCTTCGTTACTTCGCTCCCCGGCCCTTCCCATGTCCCGTCCTCAGCCGCTTGTGGGCCCATGAGGTAATGTCTGCCCGTTCGATTTGCCGATGGGAAGGTCCACTCCTTGTTTTCAACAGGTTGATATATAAGGGTAAAAATCTTGGCTTTATTTTCTCCCCGTCTTCGAGTACCTTGCACTACCTTTTTGAACGAGACTTGGCGCCATGCCTACCGGCAATGGCGCTCCACCTGTAGGGCGTCATGTCAAAACTTGCCGTGCTCGATATCGGCACCAACTCCATTCATATGGTATTGGCCGAGGTCGAGTCTGATTTTTCGTACAAGATTCTCGACCGCTACAAGGATGTGACCCGTCTCGGAGACGGGACGTTCAAGACCCACCGGCTGCCGGAGTCCGCCATGAAACGTGGCCTCGAGGTCATCAAGACCCAGGTCACGCTGGCCAGGAACAAGGGTTACAAGCGCATCAAGGCCGTGGCAACGAGCGCCGTCCGGGAGGCCAAGAACGGCGGCGAGTTCCTCAAGACCGTGTCCAAGCACACGGGATTGACGGTTCGTGTCGTCACCGGACAGGAGGAGGCCCGCCTGATCTATCTGGGTGTCCGGCACAGCATGGAGCTGTCGGACAAGCCTTCCCTCATCGTGGATATCGGCGGCGGCTCCGTTGAACTTATCGCCGGAAACCGCGAGGGCATGATCCAGGGCCAGAGCGTGAAGCTGGGCGCCATCCGCCTGAAAGACCTCTACCTGCACCGTGATCCGCCGACGGACTCGACCGTGGACGAGTTGCAGCGGAACATCGACACGGAAATCGACACGGCCCTGCAGCGTCTCAAAGTGAAAGAGTTTCATCAGGTCATCGGCACATCCGGCATGATCGGCAACCTGACGGAAATCATCCATCAGCGGCGCACCGGGAAACCGGTTCAACAGCTCAACCTGGCGACCCTCGACGAGAAGGAAATCCTCCAGACGGAGGAGTTGCTGAAGCAAACCTCCCTCAAGGACCGGATCGCCATCCCGGGCCTGGACCCGAAACGCGCCGATCTCCTGCTCCCAGTGGCCATGGTGCTCCGCACGCTGCTGCAGCGTGTCGGGCACGAGACGCTGACGATCAGCGACAAGGCCATCCGGGAAGGCATCATTTATGATTTCATTCAGCGGCACCAGGAGGGCATCCGCGCCGAGCAGGAGATTCCCAACGTCCGCCGCCGCAACGTGCTCTACCTCGCGGAACGGTGCCGGTATCCTCAGACCCACTCGCACCACGTCGCCCGGCTCGCGGGGCAATTGTTCGACCAGACCACCGCCCTGCACAAGCTCGGCGAGCGCGAACGGGAGTGGCTGGAGTACGCGGCCTTGCTGCACGACATCGGCTACCTGATTAATCCGCGGCAGCACCACAAGCATACCTATTACCTGATCACCAACAGCGATCTGGACGGCCTGACCGCGGAGGAGATCGAGATGATCGCGAACATCGCCCGCTATCACCGTCGCGCGCTCCCCGAGCTGAAGCACGAGCCATACAAGTCGCTCTCGCTGAAAAATCGCCGTTCCGTGCAGAAGCTGAGCGCCCTGCTGCGCATCGCCGACGGCCTCGACCGCAGCCAGTTTGCCGTGGTCCAGAAGCTGAAGGTGAAGCTGGGCAACCCGGTCGGGATCTTGCTGTACACCACCGGCGATTCCGAGCTTGAAATGTGGGCCGCCCGCAGCCGGGCTGATTTGTTCGCGCGGGCCTTCAGACGGCCCGTGAATTTTTCCGCTCATCCGTATCAGGGAGAGTCCGCATGACGCCGCCGGTCCACCCTCCGTCCACCTTCACGTTCGACCAACCGCACCAGTTTCCAGGCAAACTGATTGTCGTCGAGGGCATCGACGGGTCCGGGAAAAGCACGCAACTGCTGCTGCTGAAAAAGTGGCTGGAATCGCAGGGCCACAACGTGATTTTCACGGAATGGAATTCGTCCGAGCTGGTCAAAGAGACCACCAGGAAGGGGAAAAAGAGCAAGTCCCTGACGCCGACCACCTTCAGCCTGCTGCACGCGACGGATTTTGCCAGCCGGCTGTATCACGACATTCTGCCGCCTCTCAAGGCCGGCATGATCGTCCTGGCGGACCGCTACACCTATACCGCGTTTGCGAGGGACGCCGTGCGGGGGGTGTCCCGAAGCTGGGTCCGGAAGATGTACAGCTTTGCGATCCGTCCGGACCTGGTGTTTTATTTCAAGGTGCCGATCGAGGTCGCGATCGACCGGCTTCTGGGCGGCACCAGGGGCCAGTTCAAGTATTACGAAGCCGGGATGGACATGGGGTTGAGCCAGGATGTGAAGGAAAGTTTCCGGATCTTCCAATCGCGCATCCTCGCCGAATACGACAAGATCGTGGAAGAGTACGGCCTGACGGTCATGGATGCGACGCAGGAGATCGAAGAGCAGCAGGACAACATGCGGGAGGTTGTCACCAAGGCGCTGGAGCAGTACAAGCCGAAACGAGGAGGCTATGGCAAAAGGGCGGCGATATTTTGGCGACGGTTTGGCGTACCTCAACCCAAGTGATCTCAAGGGCCGGCTGATCGCCATCGAAGGCACTGACGGGGTCGGCCGATCCACGCACATCGAACTGCTCCAGGAGTGGCTCGAGGTGCAGGGCTACGGGGTCATCACCACGGGGTGGACCAGGTCGAACCTCATGTCCAAGGCCATCGAAATGGCCAAGCAGGGCAACATCCTGGACCGGTGGTCCTTCAGTCTCCTCTATGCAACGGATTTTGCCGATCGCCTGGAGCACCAGATTATTCCCGCGCTCCGATCAGGCTTCATCGTCCTGGCCGACCGCTACGTCTACACGGCATTCGCGCGGGATATGGTGCGCAGCGGCGACCCGACGTGGATACGAAACGTGCTGGGGTTTGCGCTGGTCCCCGACCTTGTCTGCTATCTGCGCATCGACGTGGATACGCTGGCGCTGCGCGTGCTTGAGAGCAAGGGCATGAATTTTTGGGAGTCAGGCATGGACATGAAGTTCGGGACCGATCTTTATGAGAGTTTCAAAAAGTACCAGGGCCTGCTCATCGAGGAATTCGACCGAATGGCGGAGGAGTTCCACTTTGAAGTGGTGGATGCCCGGAAGCCGCTCGAGGAAATCCAGGACGCGCTGCGGTCGAAAATCCAGCCGTTGCTGAGAAACGAGCGCCGGCTTGCCCCGAAGCAGGCCGTGCCGGCCGGCGTCGAGTCCGGCGAGACGGCTAGCGCGGTGCCTGAGCCCTGAGCTGGGCCGGCGTCAGCCACCAATTGAGCGTCCCCCTGCCCGCCCTGGGTTTGCCGTCGAAACCTAGCGAGCATCCCCCCGCCTTTTTCAACGACAAGCCTGCGGTGGCCTTCCCAAACACCATGACACTGGCGGCGGCGCCCAGGTGGGGTTCGTGGCCGACGCAGATCACGCGCGCATTATCAGGCAGCGAGGCGAGGACGACCAGCAGCTCGGCGGGCGGCGCGTCCGGAAGAAGTTCATTCTTGACGGCAATCTCGTCACGCATCCCGAAGGCCTTCCGGGCCAACTGCGCCGTTTGCAGTGCGCGCGCCAGAGGGCTGGAAAAAAGGTGCGTGGGGCCGGCGCCGAGCCGGCGGAGGCCGGCCAGCGATTTGCGGGTCTTCTTTTTCCCCTCCGTGGTCAGGGGGCGGAGGGCCTCCTCCCCGTCCCAGTCGGCACGCTCGACCGCGATCCCGTGTCGGAATAGAATGCATTCCATGGACGCCACGATACCAAAGACCGATGCGCATGCGCGAGCCCAAACTCGCTGAAGATCGCCCCGCGCGCTATCGGGAGGTTGCGCTCAAGGCGCTCGCGCGATTGGCCGGGGGCGATACGGACGCCGCCACGTTGCATCGTGCACGGACGCATTTGCGGCGACTGCAGGCCTATTTCGAGCTGGTCGGCAAGGACCGCCAGGCGGCCTCCATCGCGGATTGCGTGACGCGGGTGAGCAAGTTGAGAACGTTGCAGGTGTTTGCCCACCACCTGAAAACGCTGGATGCGCCGCGGTCCGATCGCAAGGCGGTGAAGCGCCGTCTTCGCGCCACCCGTGAAAAAGTTGCGCGGTCGCGAGTCTACGCCGCCATGGAACGGGTCGTCCGCCGGCATGGACTGCCCCCGACTCCGATTAATCCGGCATGGCTGGCCGGGCGGATGCAGGCGGCGCGAGATGCCCATGCCGGCGCCCTGCGGCGGTTGACTGCCGGGGTCGGAACCAAGACCGGACGCAAGACGCTCCACCGGCTTCGCCTCTTGATCAAATCCATCAGATACCAGGAAGAGTGGGCGCTGGGCCGGCCATTCGCCGCGCCGGGTCTCATTCCACGGCTCAAGCAGGCGCAGAAGGTCCTCGGCGACTATGAAGACCTCGTCCAGTACAGGAAATTGGCGCGCTCCATGGGTCTCCGTTCATCGCCCGCAATCAACAAAGCCTGGCGGA
>DASWIN010000261.1:0-15197 GCA_036397655.1 Nitrospiraceae bacterium
CGAGTACGTATTCGGGCCTCGCGCCCATGGCCGCGATGTCGCTCAAGTTTGCGATGGCCGCCTTGTATCCGATCTCCTTCAACAAGGCGGTCCGGAGATCGAAGTGCACGCCTTCGACCAGCAGATCGGTGGTCAGCACCAACTGGCGGCCTTTGGCCGGCGCGATGACCGCGGCATCATCGCCGATTCCACGAACGACGGCGGAGCCGGTCCGGCCGTAGAAACGTCGCAGTTGTTCGATCAGGCGAAACTCGTGGAGCCGAGGACGGCGCGCCATCAGTGGGTCAGGCGGGGGCGAACCGATACGGATGGGGCAATCGAGCGCGGGCGGGAACGGCCGCTCCGTTTGGCCGGCGCCGGGGTGGGTGTGGTCCGTCGCTTGCGCCCGTGACCGTTCGCAACGGGCTGGGCGGAGGAAGATTTCCGAAGGCTGACTTTGAGCACGTCGTCCATGGTCTCGACGAACGCCAGACGGAGCCCCTTCAGCAAGTGCTTGGGTATGTCTTCCAGGTCTTTCTTGTTCCGTTTGGGCAGGATGACCGTGGTCAGTTTGGCCCGTTTGGCCGCCAGGATCTTTTCTTTCAATCCGCCGATCGGCAACACGCGTCCGCGCAGGGTGATCTCGCCCGTCATCGCCACGTCATGGCGAACCGGCTTGTTCGACAGGATGGATGCCAGCGCCGTCGCCATGGTGATGCCCGCCGACGGGCCGTCCTTGGGGATGGCGCCGGCCGGCACGTGGATATGAATGTCGTGCTTGGCGAAGGTGTCGGGACTGATCTTCAGTTGTTTGTCCCGGGAACGCACGTAGCTGAGGGCCGCCTGAGCCGATTCTTTCATGACGTCGCCGAGGTGGCCGGTCAGGGTCAACTGTCCCTTGCCTTTGAGGACCGTCGCTTCGATGTGCAGGACATCGCCGCCGGTTTCGGTCCAGGCCAGGCCGGTCGCGACACCGACTTCATCGTGGTCCTGCTCGGCTTCCGGTGTAAATTTCGGCACGCCAAGGAATTTGTGCACATTGGCCGGGGTGAGCGTCTGGCACTGGGTCCTGCCCTCCGCCACCTTCTTGGCCACCTTGCGCATCGCATTGGCGATCTCGCGCTCGAGGTTCCGGACGCCGGCTTCCCGCGTGTATTGGGAGATCATCAGGCGCAGGGCCGGTTCGGGCAGCCGGATGTGAACTTCCGTGATGCCGTGCTCCTTGAGCTGTCGCGGGATCAGATGCCGCTGCGCAATACCGAGTTTTTCCTCCTCGGTGTAGCCGGGGATCTCGATCATTTCCATCCGATCCCGCAGCGCGGACAGAATCGGATCCCTGAGGTTGGCGGTCGTGACGAACATGACCTCGGACAGATCGAACGGCACTCCCAGATAGTGATCGCTGAAGGCGTGGTTTTGTTCCGGATCCAGGACCTCCAGCAGGGCGGCCGAGGGATCGCCCCGGAAATCCGCGCCGACCTTGTCGATCTCGTCCATCATGAAGACGGGATTGCTGGTGCCGGCTTGCTTGATGCCCTGGAGGATGCGGCCGGGCAGGGCGCCGACGTAGGTCCGGCGATGGCCGCGGATCTCGGCTTCGTCGCGGACGCCGCCGAGGCTGATCCGGACGAATTCCCGGCCCAGCGCGCGCGCGATGGACTTGCCCAGCGACGTCTTGCCGACTCCCGGCGGTCCGACGAAGCAGAGGATGGGACCCTTCATCTTCTCCTTTAATTTACGGACCGCGAGATACTCGAGGATGCGCTCCTTGACCTTCTCCAGGTCGTAGTGGTCTTCGTCGAGCACCTTGGCCGCAGCCTTGATGTCCAGGTTATCCTTGGAGCGTTTGTTCCAGGGGAGATCCACCATCCATTCGAGATAGGTTCGGACGGTGGCGGACTCGGCCGTGTCCGGGTGCATTTTTTCAAGACGTTTGAGCTGTTTCTCGCATTCCTTGAACACCTTCTCGGGCATCTTGGCGTCCTTGATGCGCTTCCGGAACTCGGCGGCCTCCTCGGCCCGTTCGTCCAGTTCGCCCAGTTCCTTCTGGATGGCCTTGAGCTGCTCGCGCAGGAAATATTCGCGCTGCGTCTTGTCCATCTCGCCCTTGGCCTGCTGCTGGATTTTCTGCTGCATCGAGAGGACGTCGATCTCCTTGGCCAGGATCTCGCTGACCCGCTTGAGCCGGGCGAGCGGGTGCTCGATTTCCAGGACGCCCTGCGTCATTTCCACCTTCAGGCCCAGGTTCGACACGATCATATCGGCCAGCCGGCCCGGGTCGTCCAGGTTCTCGATGACGACCATGACGTCCGGCATCAGGACCTTGCCCAGGCTGACGATGCGTTCGAGCTGCTCCTTGACCGTCCGCATGACCGCCTCGGATTCGAGCGGGGAGGGCGCGGTCTTGGCGTCCAAGATCTTGGCGATACGGACGGAGTAGTAGGGCTCGGTCTGGATGTATTCGACGGCCCTGGCCTTGGCGAGCCCCTGGACGAGGATTTTGATGCGTTCGTCCGGCAGTTTGAGCATGCGCATGATGATGCCCACCGTACCGATCGCGTGAATATCGTCCGGCGTCGGGTTCTCGACGTCGAGCGCCTTCTGGGTGGCGAGAAAGATCATCCGATTACCCGCCAGGGCCGCTTCGATCGCCTTGATGGACATCTCGCGGCCGACGAATAGCGGCAGCACCATGTAGGGGAAGACGACGATGTCCCGGACCGGCAGGAGAGGGAGTTGGTCCGGAATGTCCGCCTGTGGCGTCGGCGTCTCTGGTTCGTTCGGTTCAGCAGGCATCAGTCTGGTCCTCGTGTGGCGGTCATGCCTTTGTGGACGACGCGGCAATCCAGGGCTATCGCTTCACCACCTGCTTGAGGTAGGCGGAAAACGACCGTCCCAGCGTCGGGTTTTTCAGCGCAAATTCGACAGTGGCCTGGAGAAAACCCATCTTGTCTCCGGCGTCGTAACGCTGCCCGATGATTTCCTTGGCATAACTCGGCGCTTCCCGTGCGAGCTGCCGGAGGGCATCCGTGAGTTGGATTTCGCGATTCTTGCCCGGGGCCGTCCGTTCAAGGATGGGGAAAATCTCCGGCGACAGGACGTAGCGTCCGATGACGGCAAAGCGGGACGGAGCCTGGGCCGGCGCCGGTTTTTCAACGAGGTCGATGATGCGATGCAGGCCGTCGGCAATGCGCTCGGCCTCGACGATGCCGTAGTGGCTCACGTCTTCCCGGCGCACTTTCTGGATGCCCAGCACCGCGCCATTGCCCGCGTCAAACATGCGGATGAGCTGGGCCAGCGCGGGAATCTTTGCATCGATTACTTCGTCACCCAGGATGACCGCAAACGGCTCGTCGCCGATGAGGTGCTGTGCGCAGAGGACCGCATGTCCCAGGCCCAATGCTTCCGGCTGTCTGACGTAGCAAAAGTTGGCCAACCGGGAGATGTTGCGGATGTCTTTCAGGAGCTGTGATTTTCCGTTGCCTTTCAGGTTTTCTTCGAGCTCGAACGACCGATCGAAATGGTCCTCAATCGCCCGCTTGCCGCGTCCCGTGATGATGATGATGTCTTCGATGCCGGAGGCGACGGCTTCCTCCACAGCGTACTGGATCAGTGGTTTGTCCACCAGCGGCAGCATTTCCTTGGGTGAGGCTTTGGTGGCGGGAAGAAAGCGGGTTCCGAGGCCTGCGGCCGGGATAATGGCTTTTCGGACCAGAGCGGACGACATGGACCGGATACTAGGGGATGGGTCGAAAGAAAGTCAAGGTAACCGGACATGCGTCAAACCGCCGCAAATGAGGCGAAAATCGCTTTACATAAACGGAATCTGCCCGTATAATTCCTCAGATTTTTCAAAACCTTGGGGATCTCAGGGGGCGGCCATGTGCGGAGAGCACAAGCCCCTCTTGGTCTGGACACGGGAACGATGTTCATGTGCGCAATCCGCAACGGCCGGAGCGATGAGTATGCCTGCGCAACGGCCCCTGAGTTGTCATATGCAGTCTCCACGATTCGTAGTCGGCGGCCTTGGACGGGAAGGCCGCGGTGACGATTTCGACCGGCGGCTCGACTATCCGCATTCTCAGTCTCGCGCTCGCGTTGCTGATGGCTTCGACGGGGTTGGCGCAAGCCCAGGTCGGCGATCAGCAGGTGAAATCCATCCAGATCCGGGGTGTCAAACGGATCGAGGAGTCAGCCGTTCGAGGCCGGCTGACGCTCAAGGTCGGTGATCGCTATACCGGTGAATCCATTCGCACCCAGATCCGGCTCATCTACGAGATGGGCTTTTACGAAGACGTGCGGATCGAGGCGGAACCGGTGCCCGGAGGTGTCGCCGTCGTGTTCGTCGTCAAGGAGAAGCCGTTCATCACGGAGATCGTGTTTGACGGAAACGAAAATCTGAACGACGACAAGCTGAAGGAAAAAATCACGATCCGCAACAACTCGTTTCTCGACCAGCAGCAGGCGAAGGAAAGCGCGGAGCGCGTCCGCCAAGCCTATCAGGAGGACGGCTACTACAACGTGCAGGTGGTGCCGATCATCCAGTCCGTTGAGGAAGACCGGAAGCGCCTGACCGTCTTCATCAAGGAGGGCGAGCGGGCGAAGATCAACCGGGTGAACTTCGAAGGCATGACCCTGTTCAAGAAGAAGGAGATGTTCAAGAATCTTGCAACGCGCGAATGGGTCCCGTGGTACGGCCTCCTCACGAGGCTTCAACTCCCGTCGATGTTCACCGACGCCGGCTTGCTCAAACGCGATGAGCTGGCGAACGATGCGGAGCGGATTCGCGGCAACTACTTCAACCGGGGCTATCTGAACGTGCAGGTCAGCACGCCGGTGGTCGAGCTGAACGAGGATAAAAAATGGTTCACGGTGACGTTTACCGTTGTCGAAGGTGATCCGTTCACTGTGGCTGAGATCGGCTATCGCGGCAATACCCTGTTCGAAGCAGAGGAATTGCAGGCCGGCTCCAAAGTGGTGTCCGGCGAGCCCGTGTCGATCACGAAGGTTTTCGACGAGATGAAGCGCATCAAGGATTTATACGGCACTAAAGGCTATGCCTTTGCCGAGGCGGACTATGGCATGCCCAAGGACGAACAGGCCAAGACGGCGTCGGTGATCTTCACCATCAAGGAAGGCGAGTTGATCCGGGTCCGGAAGATCAATATCGTGGGGAATGACAAGACCCGTGACAATGTCATTCGGCGCGAGATCCGCATCAACGAGCAGGAAGTGATCGATACGGTGTCGATGGAACGCAGTTTTCAGCGGCTCAACAACCTCCAGTTTTTTGAAACGGTCGAAATCCTGCCCCAGCAGGTCGAACAGGACAAGGTGGACCTGAACGTCAAGGTGAAGGAAAAGAACACGGGCATGTTCAGCATCGGCGGCGGGTTCAGCACGCTGGACGGGTTGACGACGGTGGCGGATATCACGGAGGGCAATCTCGGAGGGCGCGGACACCTGGCGAAGATCCGAGGCCAGTTGGGACAGCGGCGCAGCCTTGGCTTGATCACCTTCCGTGAGCCCTACTTTCAGGATTCGCTCACCTCGGTGCAGCTCGATGTGTTCTCGACCAGGACCAATTTCACGACTTATCTTGAAGATAAGGCCGGCGCCGGCGTGGCGATCGGGCGATGGTTTTCCGAGTATACCTCCGGCGTATTCACTCCCATTGCGGAATCCTTTAGGATCCTGGATGTGCAGCCGAACGCCCCGCAATTCGTCCTGGACCAGCAGGGCAGCCAGTCGACGATTGGATTCCGGTCCTTGCTATCAAGGGATACGAGGGATAACTATCTGGATCCACGGAAGGGCACGAGAGCCTCCGCCGGATTCGATCATGGCTCGCGCTATCTGGGCGGGAAGAACAACTTTTACAAGTTCCAGGTCGATGCGAGCAAATACACGCCCCTCTTCTGGGATACACGCCACTCGATCCGTGCGCGTTTTGGGATTGCGGAAGGGCTGGAAGGCCGGCCGGTGCCGCTGACGGAACTGTTCTACGTCGGCGGTATCAATACCATGCGCGGGTTCGTCTTCGGCCGTGCCGGTCCCGTGACGTCCACCGGATCGCTGATCGGCGCCAATCGCCAGGTGATTTTCAATAACGATTTCATTTTCCCGATTTCGACGGAGGCGAAGCTCAGCGGGGTGATCTTTTTCGATTACGGCAAGGGCTTTGGGCAGGATGAGAAGCTCTCGACGAAACTCCGCCAGGCGGCCGGCATCGAGGCGCGCTGGATTTCACCGTTCGGTCCGCTGCGGCTGGCGTATGGCTTTAACCTCGACCCCAACCCGCAGGAGCGGAAGGGAGTGTTCGAATTTTCGGTCGGTTCGTTGTTCTAACCAGGGCAATTGCTGAAGGAGAGCACAGCATGGACATGCGAATGGTAAAACAGAAGGCTGGGCAAGGCTGCTGGCATCATGCCGGGTGGATGATGGCGGCGGCCGTGACGCTCCTCGTCGTCGGCTGTGCCGGGCCTGCCGGATCGCAATCCGCCGGAGGGCCGGGTGGGCCCATCGGCGTGGTGGAGCCGCAGCGTGTCCTCAGCGAGACGGATGCCGGCAAGAAGGCGATGGAATCGCTGGCAGCCTTCGCGAAAAGCCGCCAGGGCCTGGTGGAATCGGAGGAGAAGGAACTCAGGCGCATGGAGGCAGACTTCATGAAGCAGTCGAGCGTGCTGAGCGCCAATGCGAAGAAAGCCCGGGAGGAACAGTTTCGCCGGCGGATGATGGAGTATCAGCAGAAAGTCGATCAAATGAACCGCGAAGTCCAGGAGAAACAGCGGGAAACGATGGAGGGATTTCGAGCGAAGATCGAGAAGGTCGTCACGAGGCTGGCCCAGCACATGAGGCTGTCGATCGTCGTCGAGAAGGGCAAGGGCAGCCCGACCATCTATTACGACGCCTCGCTCGACATCACGGCGAAAGTCATTGAGGAACTCAACAGGGGCGGGCAGTAGGGGTAGGACAGAAAGGAGCGACCCATGAGAGCTGGGAAAGCAATCGGATTATTGACGGCCGGGTTGGTGCTGGTTTTGCAGGCAGGGCCGGCGGCGGCGGCGGATGTTTTCAAGGTGGGTGTGATTCAGCAGCGGACCGTCGTCGAAAAGACCAAGGCGGGCAAGCGGGCGATGGAATCGTTGAAGGAGTTTCAGGCCAGCCGTCAGCGCATCATTGCCGCGGATGACGAGGAACTCAAGAAGCTCGAAGACCAGATCAAATCCCAAGAGGGCGGACTCAGCGAGGCGGCCAAGCAGGAAAAACAGAAGCAATTCGGGGCCAAGTTTGAGAATTACCAGCGCCGGATGCAGGCCTTCAATAGCGAAATACAGCAAAAACAACAGGCGGTCACGGGGGATTTTCAGAAGAAGATTGACGAGGCAGTGCAGGCGGTGGCGGAGAAGGGCAGATTCGCGGCGGTGATCGACGCGGGAGGGGTGGCCACGGTCCAGGTGGTGCTCTATGCCCACCCATCGGTCGACTTGACCGAGCAGGTGGTGAAAGAATTCGACCGGCGGAACAAGTAGCGGCCGGACCGGTCACACAGGAGACACAGGCGCATGGCAGGGTTCGACATCGGAACGATTCTCGACACGCTTCCCCACCGGTATCCCTTTCTGCTCGTGGATCGCATTATCGAAATGGAAGAGGATCGGAGTATCGTCGGCATCAAGAATGTCACGATCAACGAGCCGTTTTTCCAGGGGCATTTCCCCGGGCGGCCGGTCATGCCGGGCGTCTTGATCCTGGAAGCCATGGCGCAGGTCGGCGGGGTGCTGGCATTCAAGTCGTTTACGGCGACCAGCCGGCCGATGGTGTATCTGACCGGCGTGGAAAGCGCCAAGTTCAGGAGGCCGGTGGTGCCCGGCGACCAGCTCCGGTTCGAGATCGAAGTGCTGAAGAAGCGTCCGCCGTTCTGGAAGATGCAGGGCAAGGCCTACGTGGGCGATGATTTGGCGTGCGAGGCCGAACTGACCGCAATGGTGACGGAGGAGAAGGCGGTAGATAGCAAGTAGCCGGCAGCGAACAGCGAATAGCGAGGAGGGCTCCTCTTCCGGAAGCTACTTGCTATTCGCTACTCGCTGTTTACTGCAGGAGGGTATTTCTTGAACATACACCCCACCGCAGTGGTTCATCCCAAGGCCGAGCTGGCCGACGATGTGGAGATCGGTCCCTACTCGGTCGTCGGCGAACACGTGAAAATCGGGCGCGGGACGCGCCTGATGGCGCACGTCTACATGGAAGGCTGGACGGAAGTCGGTGAGCGCTGCCAGTTCTATCCCTACGCGTCGATCGGGACGCCGCCGCAGCATCTCCAGTACAAGGGCGAGCCGACCAAGGTCGTCATCGGCCATGACAATATTTTCCGCGAATACGTCACGGTCAATCGCGCCACCGTGCAGGGCGGCGGATCGACGACGATCGGGCATCACAACTTCCTCATGGCCTATACGCATGTGGCCCATGACTGCCATCTCGGCAACCACATCATCATGGCCAATGCCGCAACCCTCGCGGGCCACATTACGGTGGGCGACCATGCGATTCTCGGCGGGCTGGCGGGCATTCACCAGTATGTGCGCATCGGGGCCTACGGCATGATCGGGGGATGTTCCGCGGTCGGCCAGGATGTGCCTCCGTTCATGCGGGCGGCCGGCGGGTACCGGACGAAGCTCTATGGGTTGAATTCGGTCGGCTTGCGCCGGCACGGCTTCTCTCACGAGCGCATCGCCACGCTCAAGCGGGCCTACGAGACGCTGTTCCGGTCCGGGCACCGTGTGGCCGAGGCGGTCAGGCTGGCCAAAGAGGAATTCAAGGAGAGCGATGACGTCCTGACTGTGCTGGCGTTCATGGAAGGGACGAAACGCGGCATCTGCAAGTCGGTGGGGCGCGAGCAGGAAGACGAGGAGTAGCGCGTAACCGTGAAATCCCACGAAAAAGCCGCCCACGCTGATCCACACGGCAGGACGGCCGAGCCCATCGGCCAACAAGCCGGCCAAACAGTCAGCCAAAAGATTGGCCAAACGATTGGATTGATCGCGGGCAACGGCCGCTTTCCGCTCATTTTTGCCGAGAACGCGAGGCGGCTGGGCTACGCCGTGATGGCCGTGGCCCACATCGGTGAGACCGAGCCCGAACTGGAAAAGCATGTCGAGCGCATCCACTGGATCAAGATCGGGCAGATCAACAAACTGATCAAGGCCTTCAAGGAGGACGGCGTCCGGCAGGCGGTGATGCTGGGCGGGATCAGGAAAACGCATGTCTTTACGACCGTGCGTCCCGATCTTCGGACGCTGGCGATTGCCAGCCGGCTGCGGGCCTATAAGGACGACGCGATTCTCCGCGAATTTGCGGCCGAGTTGGAGGGGGAGGGCATCACGATCCGGGAGTCCACGTTCGGGCTCGACGGCATCCTGGTGGAAGACAGTCCGCTCACCAAGCGCCGGCCCACCAAGAAAGAATGGGACGACATCCGGTACGGATGGGACGTGGCGCGCGAGATCGGACGGCTCGATATCGGACAGTGCGTGGTTGTGAAAGACCGCGTCATTGTCGCGGTCGAGGCGGTCGAGGGGACGGATCGGGCCATCCGGCGGGGCGGCGAGTTGGCCGGCGAGGGCGTGGTGGTCGTCAAGCGCTGCAAGCCGCAACAAGACTTAAGATTCGATCTTCCGGCAATCGGCCCCAAAACGATCCAGGTCATGGCCTCGGTCAAGGCGACGGCGCTGGCGGTCGAAGCAGGCAGGAGCGTGCTGCTCGATCGGCAGGAGATGATCCATCAGGCGGAGCGGGCTGGGATCGCCGTCGTCGGCCTTTTGGCGGAGGGCGTGACGCGTAATGAGTAATGCGTGACGAGTTGAATGGATAGAATGCTCCGATACACAACACGGATCACTGATCACGCATCACGGGGTTTATGAAGCCGCTGCGCACCGGCGTCATCGGCGTCGGGCATCTCGGGCAGCACCATGCGCGCCTCTACGCGGACCTGCCCGGCTCGACGCTGGTGGGGGTCGTGGACGCCGATGCCCGTCGCGCAAAAGAGATTGCCGAGCGGGTGGGCGCAGCCGTCTACGATGATGTCGGCGTGCTGCTGAGGCAGGTGGAGGCCGTCAGCATTGCCGCGCCGACGTCGACGCATTATGCGGTGGCCAAACAATGCCTCGACGCCGGTGTCCACGTGCTGGTGGAAAAGCCGATCACGACGACCCCGGGCGAGGCGCAGGAATTGATCACGCTGGCCCGCGCACGCAAGGCCGTCCTGCAGGTCGGCCACATCGAGCGATTCAATCCGGTCATGCTCAAGACACGGCCGTCCATTCATCAACCGTGGCTGATCGAGTGCCGTCGCGTGAGTCCCTTCACCGGCCGGAGCACCGATGTGGATGTCGTGCTGGACCTGATGATTCACGATCTGGATATGGTGTTGTCGTTTCAACCGGGGGCAGTCATGGAGGTCCGCGCGGTCGGGCGGTCGGTCGTATCGGACAGGGTCGATGTGGCGCATGCCTGGATCACCTTTGCAGGCGGGTGCGTGGCCACGTTGACGGCCAGCCGTGTCGCGACGGCCCGTGCCAGGGAGTTGACGGTGGTGCAGTGCGATGCCTGTATCTCCTTGGACTATCAGTCCCGACAGGCCACCATTCGGCGGTTGTCCGCCGGCGATCGCGCGTCCGGCGACCAGGCATCCGAGCGGATTCAAGGCGGGGACGAGGAACCGTTGAAATTGGAACTGGAGTCCTTTCTGCATGCCGTGCAGACCGGCACGCCGCCGGTCGTCTCCGGCCAGGACGGAGAAGCGGCGCTCTCGCTGGCCTATCGGGTGCTGGAGGAGATTCGGGGTAGCGGGATAGCGGGGTAATCGGGGTAGAGGGGTAAAGGGATAAGGGGTAACGGGGTAATCGGGGTAACGGGATTAAGGGGGGAGGAGAGGGATAGAGGAGGAAAGCGGGGGAAAATCGTAGACGACGGCTACCCCTGTTACCCCCTTACCCCTCTACCCCGCCGCTTATGGCACGCATTTTCATTGTGACCGGTGAAGCGTCGGGGGATCTGCATGGAGCGAATCTCGCGGGCGCGATCCGGGCGCTCCGGCCGGATGTCGAATTGATCGGGGTGGGGGGGAGCCGCATGCAGGCCGCGGGGGTCGCCTTGCTGCCGGGCATCCAAAGGGTGGATGCGATGGGGGTCACGCTTGCGTGGGCTCACCTGCGCGCCGGCATGCACAATTTATTTACCCTGGCGCAGTACCTGCGCCGCACGTCGCTGGATGCCGTGGTCTTCATCGATCATCCCGGCATCAACCTTCGCCTGGCCCGCGTGGCGAAATGGATCGGACACCGGGTGGTCTATTACATCGCGCCGCAGGTCTGGGCCTGGGCGTCCGTCCGCATGCGGCTCATTCGCCGGCGCGTGGATCACGCAGTCGTGATTTTGCCGTTTGAAGAAGCGCTGTACCGGCAGGCCGGCGTCCCGTGCACCTTCGTCGGGCATCCGCTGCTGGATGAAGTGGCGCCGTCGTACGACCGGGATGAATTACGGAAACGGTTCGGGCTGGACTCGGCCGCGCCGGTGGTCGGGCTCCTGCCGGGCAGCCGGGAGAGCGAAGTGCGCGCGCTCTTTCCGATGATGCTCCGCGCCGCCACGCAGTTGGCCCGGCGGCATCCGGGCGTGCAGTTCGTCGTGGCACAGGCCCCGTCGATCGCAAGCGAGTTGCTGGCCTCGCTGTCGGCCGAAGGGGGCGTGCGGGTGCAGGTCGTTCACAACCAGGCCAGCGAAGTCATGGCCTCGTCCGATGTCCTGCTGGTGGCGTCGGGGACGGCGACGCTGCAGGCCGCCGTCATCGGGACTCCGATGGTTCTGACGTACCGCACGGCATGGCTGACCTACTGGCTGGCGCGCTGGCTGATCAGGATCCCATGGATCGGGCTGGTCAACATCGTTGCGGGCCGGAGCATTGTGACGGAATTGATTCAGCATGAAGCCACGCCCGAGCGCATGAGCGCGGAGGTCTCCCGGTTGCTGGCCGATGGGCAGGCGGCGAGTCGGATGAGGGCGGATCTACGCAAAGTCCGTGAGGCGCTCGGGTCGCCCGGCGCCTCCAGGCGCGCCGCCGAAGTGGTGCTGGCGGAGTGTCGCGTATGAAGCTGTGGTTGAGGCTGCTGCGTTACGTGCTGCGCTATCGCGTCCGGCTCCTGGCGGCGTTCGCCTGTTCCGGGCTGGTCGCGGCGCTGACCGGCGCCTATGCCTGGCTGGTTCAGCCGGTGCTGGACGACGTGTTCATCAGAAAGGACGAGGTGCTATTGACGGTCCTCCCCCTGGCGATTCTGGCCGTGGCTGTATTGAAGGCGGGATTTCAGTACGGACAAAATTATCTCATGAGCTACGTGGGGAACAGCGTCATCACGGATGTCCGGCAAGAGCTCTTCCGGCAACTGCTCAGGCTGCCGGTCGGATTCCACGACACCAATACAACCGGGCGCCTACTGTCGCGGGTGATCAACGATGTGAACTTGATGTCCAACGCCGTGTCCGGCGTGATGAAGGATATCCTGCAGCACGGGCTGACGTTCGTGGCGATGGTCGGCGTGATGTTCTACCGCCAGTGGGCACTGGCCGCCGTGTCCGTCATCGTCATTCCCATGACCCTGGTCACCATCATCAGGATGGGCGAGCGGCTGCGCCGGCTGGCGACGACCGGGCAGGAACGAATCGGCGACATGGCATCGTCGCTCCAGGAGATGCTCGTCGGGATCAGGATCGTCAAGGCCTTCGGCCGTGAAGAAACCGAGGACCTGCGGTTCCGCGACAACAACAGGGCGTTTCTGCGGGCCACGATGAAGGCATTACAAGTGTCGTCGCTCGGGTCCTCGCACATGGAGGTCATCGGCGTGGCAGGGGTCGCGGGCATCATCTGGTACGGCGGGTACCTGGTCATTCACGGCGGGATGACGCCCGGAGATTTTTTCTCATTCCTCACGGCCATGTTCATGGCCTATACGCCGCTGCGCAAGCTCGGCGGGGCCAACAACATGTTGCAGCAGGCGCTGTCGGCCGCCGACCGTGTCTTTGCCGTCATGGATCTGGAAAATGAAGATGATCGGGACCGGGGCCGGAAGGAGCTGGCTCCGATCAGCCGTTCGCTGGAGTTTCGCGCGGTGACGTTCCAGTACGCAGGCAGCGAACTGCCCGCGCTGAGCGGAGTTGATCTGACCGTCGCGGTCGGCGAAGTAGTGGCGCTGGTTGGCAGCAGCGGGAGCGGCAAGACCACGCTTGCCAGCCTGGTTCCCCGTTTCTACGAACCCACCGGCGGCACAATCCTGATCGACGGTCAGGACATCCGGGAGTGCACGCTGCGCTCGCTCCGCAGGCAGATCGGAATCGTCTCGCAGGACACGGTGCTGTTCGACGAGGCCGTCCGGTACAACATCGCCTATGGGAGGGACGACGCGACGGAGGAGCAGGCCGTCGAGGCAGCCAAGGCGGCCTACGCCCACGACTTTATCGAGCGCCTGCCGGACGGCTATCGGACCAGGATCGGCGAAAACGGCGTGAAGCTCTCGGGCGGCGAGCGGCAACGGCTGGCCATCGCCCGTGCCATTCTCCGCAATCCGCCGATCCTCATCCTGGACGAGGCGACCTCCTCCCTGGACTCCGAGTCGGAGCGTATCGTCCAACTGGCACTGGCCAATTTGATGAAGAACCGGACGACGCTGGTCATTGCGCACCGACTGTCCACGGTGCAGAAAGCCACACGCATCCTCGTACTCGATCGCGGCCGGATCGTCGAGAGCGGATCGCACGAGGAACTGCTGAGGCGCGGCGGCCTGTACAAGCGCCTCCATGCGATTCAATTTCAGGACGTCGTCGAATGAGGATGCCGGTATGCTGAACTGGTTGAAGTTGAACATCCTGCCGCCGATCGGAGCCGCTCTTATCCGCCTGCTGGGCGGGACCCTGCGGATTCGAACGGAGGGGGGCGAACAAGTCGATGCTCTCTATCGCAAGGGACATCATCTCATCATCGCCTTCTGGCACGGACGACAGCTCATGATGCCGCTGACCTATCGCGGAACCAACGCGCATATCCTGATCAGCCGGCACCGTGACGGCGAGTTGATCCACCGGATCGTCAGCCGGTTCGGCTTCCGGTCCGTCCGAGGGTCCACGACGCGCGGCGGCGCGTCGGCCCTGCGGGACCTGATCAGGCTGGGGCGGAGCGGAGCGGACCTGGTCATCACGCCGGACGGCCCCAAGGGGCCCCGGCACGTCGCGCAATCGGGCGCGGTGCAACTGGCGCAGGCGACCGGCCTGCCGATCGTGCCCCTGACGTTCAGCTGCTCAAAAAAAAACTCTTTGCGAGCTGGGATGGTTTCCTGGTCCCGTACCCGTTCAGCCGGGGCCTCTTTTGCTGGGGCGATCCCATCTGGGTGCCGCGTGACGCGACGGCGGGGGAACTGGAAGCCAAGCGGAGCGAGCTGGAGGCGGCGCTGAACCGGATCACGGCGGAAGCGGACGAAAGGGTAGCAAATAGCGAGTAGCTAATAGCTCAGAGAAGAAAGCTGCCCGCTATTCGCTGTCTGCTGCTCGCTCAAACTCAATAATGTGGTACCTCGCCTACAATATCCTGCTGCTGCTGGCTTCCCCCGTCATTCTGCTGATCCTGCTCGCCAAAAAACGGTGTAGAAGAGGGCTGGCTGAAAGGCTTGGTTTATCTGGTTTGTTTCGTTTGTCTCGTTTATCTGGTTCTCAACCAAACAAACCAGACAAACCAGATGAACCGAATAAACCAGTTCTCTGGATTCACGCCGTTTCGCTCGGCGAAGCGGTCGCCGTGACGCCGCTGGTGCACGCGTTGCGCAAGCGGTATCCCCATGACCGCATCGTCGTGTCGACGGTGACCGAGACGGGGCGGGAAGCGGTCGAGCAGCGGCTGGCCGGCGTGGCCGAGCATTGCTACGCCCCGCTGGATTTTCCCTGGGTGGTGTCGCGGTTCGTCGAACGGCTGGCGCCCCGGGCGTTTCTGTTCGTGGAGACCGAGCTCTGGCCCAATCTGCTTCGCGCGTGTCACCGCCGCGGCGTGCCGGCCATGATGGTCAACGGCCGGCTTTCGTCCGACTCGTTCCGCGGGTACCGGCGGATCGCCCCGTTCATGGGACAGCTCCTGGATGCCGTGGCCTTGTGCCTGATGCAGTCCGATCGGGATGCCGAGC
>DASWIN010000262.1:0-5610 GCA_036397655.1 Nitrospiraceae bacterium
GGATGCCAGCGGGCCTTCAATCGGTTCGAGGACGGTCACGCCGCGGGCCCGCAACCGCTGCACATGTTCCTGGACCGTCGGATGATCCCACATGCCACCATCCATGGCCGGCGCCACAATCAACGGACAGGATGCCGTCAGTGCCATGGTGCTCAACAGGTCGTCTCCCAGGCCCAGTGCGAGCTTGGCCAGGGTATTGGCGGTGGCGGGAGCGATGACAAAGACATCGGCCTCCTCTGGCAGAGTCAGATGGAGCATCTCCTCGCGTGCGGCAAACAGGTCGGTCGCCACCGGCTTGCGCGACAGCACTTCGAACGTCAGAGGCGCGACAAACTTCGTGGCAGCGGCGGTCATGGCAACGGACATCTCGGCACCCGCCCGCTGCAGCGTCCGCAACAACTCAACCGCCTTGTAGGCGGCGATACTGCCGCTGACACCTAGGAGGATTCGTTTTCCGACGAATGGACCGGCGGACGGCTGCTCCACGCGTCCTCCTACTCTTCTCCCTCGCCTTTGGCTGGTTTCGGGGAATCGTCCACATAGACGCTCAGTTCCTTCTTGATCTCGCGGGCGTCTTCGCGGGCTGCCGCGACCGCCATGCGTTCTATTTCGCTCTCTTTCCCCCGCTTGGTCTCCTTGATGGCCTGCCGGGCCTCCTTCCCGGTCAGGAACGGCACCTCCTGGCGGAGCATCTCCTCCAGCGCGATGGACGTCGCCTTGGAAAACTGGGATTGCCGGATCGGCCGCGACCCCTGCATGAGATGCTTGGCGCGTTGTGAGGTGGCGATCACAAGCCGGTGCCGGGAGTCGATCATCGAATGGTCATATTCGGGCAACAACGAAATCGCGTCGATCATGGATATGCTCCTTTATACTGTCGGTTCGGTGATGAAGTTTTGCTCAAGCCAATTGATGTCTACTCGCTTCATGGATGTGCGTTCTGCATGGACGATGGCTTGCAGCTCCTGCAAGGCCTGTTTGAGATCCTCGTTGCGGACGATATAGTCGTATTCGCGATAACTGAGGATTTCCTGACGCGCCTTCTGCATGCGGCGCTGGATTTCCTCCTGGGGATCGCCCCGCTGCACGAGCCTGGTGCGCAAGGCCTCGATGGAGGGCGGGAGAATGTAGATGTAGACGCCATCGGTGAATTTCTTCTTGATCTGCATGGCACCCTGGGTGTCGATTTCCAGGAGCACGTCGAGTCCCTTTTCCATCATGTCCATCAGCGCTTGTCGCGGCGTCCCGTAGAAATGGCCGTACACCCGCGCGGATTCCGCGAAGTCGTTCCGCTGCACCATCTCCTGGAAAACCGGCTCGTCGACAAAATGGTAATCCTGGTCGGGCACCTCCCCGTGACGGGGCTTGCGCGTCGTGTAGGAAATGGACGGGTGCATGCCCGGGACGGAGGCGACCAGCTCCTTGCAGAGCGTGGTCTTGCCCGCCCCCGATGGAGCCGAAACTACAAACAGGACTCCCCGCCGTTCGATCGCCATACTGGGTCCGACTGTTCCTCCCCCCGCTCCCGCCGTGTCTACTGAATATTTAGCACTTGTTCACGGAGCTTTTCCAGTTCTCCCTTGATTCGCACGACATGGGCGGCGATCTGGGCGTCGTTTGCCTTGGAGCCGATGGTGTTGGTCTCCCGTCCCATTTCCTGCAACAGAAAGTCCAGGGTCTTTCCGATGGGACCCGCGTTCTTCATGGAGTCACGAAACTGTTGCAGGTGCGACTGCAGCCGTGTCTGCTCTTCGCTGACGTCGCTGCGATCGGCATAAGCCGCCAGCTCCTGCTCCAATCGGCCTGCGTCGGCCCGTCCCGGTTCAAGCAGCTTCTCGATGCGTCCCTTCATGCGGGCATAGTGCTCCTGCACCGCCTGCGGGATGCGCGTGGCGATCTGCTCCAACTCCGTTTCGATGCCAGCCAGCATGCCGGTCAGATGGGCTGCGAGCGCTTTCCCCTCGCGCAGGCGCATGCGATCCAGATCGATGATGGCGCCGGCCGCCAGCCGTTTAATGGACGTATGCAGCGCCTTGTCGCTGACGGGCTGCTCGGTGACGACGATCAAATCCCGGAGCCCGGCGAGCAATGCCAGGTCGATCGATCCGGCGAGGCGGAACTCCCGACGGAGCTGATCGAGCAGCCGGTGGTACTGCTTGGCCAGCTGGCGGTCAAGGCTGACGGTCGTGCGGGTTTCCCGTCCTCCCGTCAGGGAGACAGTCAGATCGATCCGCCCACGGGCGCAGTGGCGTTGGATGAGCTCTTTGAGACTGTCTTCAAGCGGCGCCATGCCCCGTGGCAGCCGCATGCCGATCTCGCAGAAGCGATGATTGACGGACCGCACTTCCACCGTCACTGTGCCACCGGCTCCGGGAGCCTGTCGGCGTCCATAGCCGGTCATGCTTCGGATCATCGAGTGAGTTTCCCCTTCCACCGGCAGAGGCGATAAATGCCGCACGCACGGCAGTTCGGCCTCCGCGCCAGGCAGACATACCGGCCATGAAGCAAGAGCCGCTGCGAGCCGGCGGTCCACTCGTCGGCCGGCATCAATCGCTGCAAGTCCGCTTCGATCCGTTCCGGGTCCTCGCTGGCGGACAGCCCGAGCCGCTGGGCCACGCGCTTCACATGCGTATCCACGACGAGCGCGGGTTTGCCGAAATGGTTGCCCAGCACCACGTTGGCTGTTTTTCTCCCGACGCCAGGCAGCGTCACCAGCGCCTCCATAGTATCAGGAACTTCCCCATGAAAGCGCTCGAGCACGGCCCGGCAACAGCCGATGATATTCCTTGCCTTGCTCTTGAAAAAACCAGTGGATTTGATCAAGCGCTCCAATTCCAGCTGCCCGGCAGCGGCAAAGTCGGCAGCCGCGTGATAGCGTCGAAACAGTGCCGGCGTCACCTGGTTGACCCGATGGTCCGTGCACTGGGCTGAGAGAATGGTTGCGATCAATAATTGCAGGGCGGTCCGGTGGTGGAGTTCAACCAGCGGCACAGGCTGCGTCAGGCGTAGAGCCGTGAACAGCCGCGTCGCCTGTGCGCGGGGCAGGAGTCGGTGTTTCTGAGTCTGCGAGACCGGCATGGGTTACACGACGCGGGCGGTGATGCCGGACGGGCCGGAGGCGGCCGATGACGGGGCCGCGTGCTCGATCAGGGCGTCGGATAAGGTCTCGACCAGCGGACCCAGGGTGTTTGGCGTGACGGCAGAGATCGCCAGCGCGCGATAGTGCCGGCCCAGTCCGGCGATCTCGTCGGGCGACAGCTTGTCGCACTTGTTGAGGGCGCGGATGCGCGGGATGTGCGACAGGCTGAGGTCACTGAGAATTTGTTCCACTGCGTCGATCTGGGCGTCCAGCCGCGGGCTGCTGGCGTCGATCACGTGCAGGAGCAGGTCGGCATCGCGGAGCTCCTCCAGCGTGGCCATGAAAGCGACCACCAGCGCCTTGGGCAGGTCGCGGATGAACCCGACGGTGTCCGTGACAATGACTTCGCGATCGCGGGGAAACCGCAGGCGCCGGCTGGACGTATCGAGCGTCTCGAACGGCCGATCCTCCGCCGACACCTGGCTTCCCGTCAGCGCGTTCAGCAGCGTGGACTTTCCTGCGTTGGTATAACCGACGATGGAGACGGTCGGGAGCTTGTGGCGGAAGCGACGGGCCCGCCGCTGGTCACGCTGACGGCCGAAGGCCATCAGCGCCCGTTCCAAGTGGGCGATCCGGTCACGCACGCGCCGCCGGTCGGTTTCGAGCTTCGTCTCACCGGGGCCGCGCCCGCCGATGCCGCCGCCCAGCCGGGACAGCGACGTACCGGCTCCGGACAGTCTGGGCAGCAGATACCGCAACTGGGCGAGCTCAACCTGGATTTTCCCTTCCCGGCTGTGCGCCCGCCTGGCGAAAATGTCAAGAATCAACTGGGTCCGATCGATGACTTTCATCTCGGTGACGTCCGCAATGGCGCGGGCCTGGGCCGGCGTCAGGTCCTGGTCGAACACCAATAAGTCGGCGCCTTTTTGCAGGGCATTCATGACGACGTCTTTGAGCTTGCCGCTCCCCATGAGGTATTTGGGATTGATGCCCTGGCATCGCTGGATCACCGTACCCAGCACCGACAGGTTGTCCGAGCGCGCCAGATCGACCAGTTCCTCCATCCGATCTTCCTGGGTCGTCCGGCTGGCGGATGAGGCGCTGATCAAAATCGCCGATTCAGTCCCGTGGGAGACGTCGTGCCCGGTTTTGGAGTCCGCCAGATCGGATTCCACGGATTCGATCACCGACTGGCAATCCAGATCCCAGGCGTGAAACGGTTTGGCCGGCAGGACGGCATGCAGGCGGCCTTCCGGGTTGGGTGGAACGATGTGGGCGACGGACATGTCGGCCGGCAGTCCGCTTGGCCCGACGCCGACGGCCGCAACCAGATCGAGCCTCAACAAGGCCAGTGTGGTGAGGTCCTGTTGAGTGAGCGGCTCGTGCTGCAAGTAGGTCCGCACCAGGCGGAGACCGCGCAACGAGCGAGGACCGGACCGGAACCGCGACAGGTCCGGCAGGCTCATGTCGCGCCCCTGCCCGACGCAAACGTATTCCACCGCGCCACGCCGGTTCAGGAGCAGTCCGATCTCACGCCGGATTTCGTGGGACAACTCGGTGCAGGATCTGGCCAGTTCGGCGCTGATGACGGACGTGACCGGTACACGGCGCCGGTACAACCGCTCCAACCTGAGGAGATGGCTGGCTTTCAGGCCGTTGGTATAGCCGTGGATGGTCGGAATCTTACGCTCTCCTTACGCTGTTGCGGTGGACGCGTCCCGGCCGACGATCGACGACAGTTGTAAGCGCAAGATCGGCCGAGGCCTCGAGATCCCATGAAGCCAGACGGCTCTGCCGGTAGGCGCGCTGGCCGGCGGCGGCAATCATCGCCGCATTGTCGGTGCATAGAGCGAGCGATGGCAGAGCCAGCCTGACGTTCGTTTCAGCGGCGCGTACCGCGAGCCGGGCCCGGAGCCGGGAATTGGCCGAGACCCCCCCCACGACCGCCAGGGCGCGTACGCGCTGGTCGCGTACCGCGCGGAACGCCTTGTCAACCAGCACATCCACAATGGCCTCCTGGTAGCCGGCAGCAATGTCGGCCACGGACTCCTGCGAGGCCGAATGCTCGCGGTCACGCCAGCGATACAGCAAGGCGGTTTTCAGGCCGCTGAAGCTGAAATCCAGATTGGCGGCTTTCAAGCATGGGCGAGGAAACTTGACGGCAGCGGCACAGCCGGTTTGAGCCAACCGGTCGATCGCCGGTCCACCGGGAAATCCAAGCCCGAGTATCTTGGCCGCCTTGTCAAAGGCCTCACCGGCGGCGTCGTCCAGGGTTTTCCCAAGGAGTGTCAGCGCGCCGTCTGCCCGGACGAGATAGAGATGGGTGTGTCCGCCGGACACGACCAACACGACGGACGGGACGGGAAAGTCAGGCTGGTCGATCCAGGCCGACGCGATATGGCCTTCCAGATGGTTGACGGCAATCAGCGGAACGCAGAGCGCGTAGGCCAACGACTTGCCGAAACTGACGCCGACCAGAAGTGCGCCGGCCAGCCCGGGCCCGCTCGTCACCGCCACGGCCTGAATATCGG
>DASWIN010000263.1:0-6611 GCA_036397655.1 Nitrospiraceae bacterium
GCCATGGACGGATTGGCCTGGATGGGGTTGCTGGCGATCATCGCGGGCATCATCGGATTGACGTTGCTGTACAAGAAACAGAAAAAACCATGAGCCCGGCAAGAAAAGGTTTGTTTGGTTTGTCTGGTTTATCTTGTTAACGGCGGTCTCGGAACCAAACAAACCAGACAAACAGGACAAACCAAATAAACCAGACTATGGGGGGAAACATGACAAAGATCACAGCAAGTCTGATCGCCGTGCTGATCGTCGTCACGGCCAGTTCCTGGGTCACGGCGCAGGGCCGGACGGCCAGGGGCCAGGTGCTCTACGATGAGCACTGCGCCCGCTGCCATGGGCTGACCGGCAAGGGTGATGGCCCGGATGCCGCCCGGCTGACCGTGCCGCCGGCCAACTTCCACACGGCGCGCTCGAAAGCCATGACCGACTTCGAGCTGCTGACCGCCATTTCCTACGGGATTGCGTTCAGCCCAATGCACGCGTGGCGCGGCCGCGTGACGGACGAGGAACTTCTCGAGCTGGTGCGCTATCTGCGGGAACTGGCGCCCTACACGCCCTCGCTGTAACGGCGTCATGATGGATAAGGCGCCGGGCGGAACGGAAACCGGCCTGAACCGGGACAGACATGAGCGCCATGTCATTCGCTGAGATCTTCTTCGGCTTCCTGATCGCGCTGGCGGCCGGCGCGTTGATCGGCATCGAGCGCGAGCAATCCATGGCGGTCGACAGGAAGACCAGCCTGGGCGGCATCCGCACGTTTCCCCTGATCGCCCTCGCGGGCGCGCTGTCCGCCCTGCTCTCCTACACGCTGGGCTTCTGGCCGGTCCTCGGATCCCTCCTGGTCATCGGAGCGTTCCTGACCGTGTCCTACTACCAGGAATGGGAGAAGGAACGGACGCGTGGAGTGACGACGGAGGTCGCGGCCTTGATAACGTTCCTGCTCGGCGCCCTGGCGCTGATGCCGAATCTGCCCCTGGAGACGAAGCCCCGGTACCTGCTCATCATCGCGAGCGCCGGGGTGGTCATGGCGTTGCTCTCCTTCAAGCAACCGCTCCACCAGGCAGTCGCCCGCGTCTCCGACGACGACATCTACGCGACCGCCAAGTTCGTCATCATCACGCTGGTGGTCCTGCCCCTGCTGCCGGACCTGGCCATGGGTCCGCTCGAAGTGCTCAACCCCTTCCACATTTGGTTGATGGTCGTGCTGATCGCCGGCGTCAGCTTCATCGGCTACATCGCCGCCCGGCTGATCGGGGAGCGGCGTGGAATCGCCGTGACCGGCCTGCTGGGCGGATTGGTGTCCTCGACGGCCGTGACGATCAGCCTCGCGACGCATGCACGGAGGGCGCCGGCCGCGACGACGCTGGCCGCGGTCGCGATCATCGTGGCCTCCGGCACCATGTTCGCCCGCATCCTGGCCATCGTCGGCATCGTGGACCCTTCACTGGCGGAGGAGTTGTTCGTTCCGCTCGGAACCATGACCGCGACCGGATATGCGTATGCCCTGATCCTCTACTGGTACGCCGGGGCGTCACCCGCCGAGGCTACCCCGATCTCCCATCGTAATCCGTTCGAGCTGCGGGCCGCCCTGCAGTTCGGCCTCCTCTATGCCGCCGTCATCTTTGCGGCCAAGGCGGCCGCGACGTACTATGGGGACCGCGGCCTGTACGTCTTGAGCCTGCTTGCCGGCACGACCGACGTGGACGCGATCTCGCTCTCCGTGGCCGCCTTCCATCGGGGCGGGCTCTCCGCGTCGACCGCCGCCACCGCCATCACGCTTGCCGCCTTCACCAACACCACCGTCAAAGCCGGGGTTGCGTCCTGGATCGGCGGCTGGGGCCTGACCCGCCGTGTCGGCGGGGGGTTCTTCGCGGTGCTCGGGGCCGGCGCTCTCGCTCTCCTGCTGCTCCGGGGGATGGCGACGCCATGATGCCCCGGGATGTCCCGGCGGGTGCGTGCGAAGGCGCATGAATCGCGCCGGCGCGCTGCTCGTGCTGGCCTGGTGCCTGTTAAGTGCCGCACTTGTCTCGATCAGTGTTGCGGGACCGGACGCGGCGCTTCCCCCCGACATCGAGGTCTTCGTCCGCGAAGGCTGTCCCCATTGCGTATCGGCCAAGCTGTTCCTGAACGATCTCCAGCAAGAACGTCCGAACCTGCGACTTGTCATCCGCGACATCGCGCAAGACAACGCCGCGCGGGACCGCCTGGACGAACTGGGCAATCTGATTGGCACGCGCGTCACGGGCGTGCCGGCGTTCTACCTGCGCGGTCAATTGCTCGTCGGCTTCAGAGACGCCGACACCACCGGCCGGCAGCTCCGGGCCCTCCTGGACCGGCCCGCCTCGCCGCGCGCCTGGCCGGACGGAATCGAGACGAGCTGGTTCGGCCGCCTCAGCGCCCAGGAACTCGGCCTGCCGGCCTTCACCGTCGCGGTCGGGCTACTGGATGGATTCAATCCCTGCGCCATGTGGGTCCTCCTGTTCCTGCTGTCGCTGCTCGTCAACCTGCGCGATCGCCTGAAGATGGCGGTGATCGCCGGAACCTTCATCCTCGTCAGCGGCCTCGTGTACTTCGCCTTCATGGCGGCCTGGCTGAATGTATTTCTCTTGATCGGCCTGTCCCGGCCGGTGCAGTTGGCGCTGGGGACCATCGCCGGCGTCATCGGCGCCATCAACGTCAAGGACTTCTTCGCCTTCGGACGCGGGGTCTCGTTGAGCATCCCCGGATCGGTGAAACCGGGATTCTACGCCAGAGTCCGCCGCATCCTGGAAGCGGAGGACCTGACCGGCGCACTCGCCGGCGTCGTCGTGCTGGCCGTGCTGGTGAACACGATCGAGTTGCTGTGCACCGCCGGATTTCCGGCGCTGTACACGCAGATCCTCGCACTGCGTCAACTACCCTGGTGGGAATATTACGGCTATCTCGCGCTGTACAATGTCGCCTACATGCTCGACGACGCCCTCATGGTCACGATCGCGGTGGCCACGCTGGGCCGCCGCAAGCTTCAGGAACGGGAGGGCCGCTGGCTGAAGCTGATCAGCGGGCTGGTCATGCTTGGGCTTGGAGCCGCCTTGATCGCCCAACCCGACTGGCTGATGTAGCAACCGGCCCGCAATGGGAACTGTCCCCATTCCTGATGCAACATTGCTAAAGAAAATTTAGCTTTTTGCATAATAAACACGAGTTCAACAATCACGGCCCGCCGCCCCCATGATGAGAAGCTTGGTCGCGTGACTCGGAGACACACCGGTCGGCCGCATGCTCTGATCGGAAACGCAAGAACTGTGCTGGTTCGTCAAGCCGATGCCTTGCGTAACATGGCGTGATCATGGGACTACCGCCAATACGCTCATGCTTTTGACTCCTTGCGACTTCCCCTTGGCGCATATCTCCACCTCTGGTCCTGTCCTGCTGAGAACTTCTGCTACACACCGGAGACAGCCGTGCCGTTTGCTTTTCAACCCCCTGAAACCGTTGACTTTCTGAACGAGATCAGGAATGGTGCTGGCGTATCCTTTGCAGACAAAATAGTCCGGTGATGACAATCGGCGATCACTCCATGCCCGCGCACGGTGACTTGCAGAAGGCGACGAGCACGATCCTGAAAGTGCTCGTCGGCTCGCAGGCCCACGGGCTGACTGCGCCCGGAAGCGACGCGGATTACCGGAGCGTCTTCGTGATTCCGACCGAGGCGCTCTTCCGCCTCGAGTACAGGCCGCCTGCGAGCCGCTGGAGCAAGGGGAACGGGGACGAGACGGCCTGGGAAATCGGACCCTTTCTGTCGCTCGCGGTACAATGCCATCCGCTGGTGCTGGAAACCTTTCTCGCGCCGGTCGTGGCCGCCGACGAGTGGGGGATCGCGCTGCGCTCGTTGTTCCCGGCCGTCTGGGAGCCGAAGCGAGCCTACGACGCGTTCGTGGGCTATGCCATGAACCAGCGGACGAAATGCCTCGAGAAGAAGGACGGCCGGCCTGAAAAATACGCGGCGGCCTGCGTCCGCGTGCTCTACAATCTCTGCGAATTGCTGGAAACCGGCACGTTCACCGTCAGGATCGCGGACGCGCCGATCGGAAAGACGATCGCCCGCCTGAAAAACGGTGAATGCCGCACCGGCGAGGTCATCGATCTGGCGGAACAATGGACCCATGAGGCCGAGCAGCGGCTGGGCCGATGCGCCCATCAGTCAGACCGGCAGGCCGTGGATGACTATCTCGTGAAGATTCGCACTGCCTTCCTGGACGGCCGCCGGGCAGGGAAACCATCGGGAACCGAGGCGGGGTGACCCTTGCTGGAAACCGTCGATCTGTCGCTTGAGCTCAGCAGGGAGAAGCATAAGAAACTGGCGCCTCCCCTCCGGGAGCGGCTGCGCCTGCTCCAGTACCGCTGCAAGGACACCGAAATTCCGATCGTGATCGTGATCGAGGGATGGGACGCGTCTGGCAAGGGTGTTGTCATTTCCAAGCTCCTCGAGCGAATCGACCCCCGCGGATTCACCGTCTACCCCGCCCGTCCGCCGACGCCCGAGGAGGAGGCCATGCCCTTTCTCTGGCGGTATTGGATTCGCCTGCCCGGCGACGGTGAGATCGCCCTATTCGACAGGTCCTGGTACGGCCGCCTGCTCATTGAGCGTGTGGGTAAACTGGTCAAGAAGAAGGTGTGGCGGCGGGCTTTCGAAGAAATCACGCAATTTGAGCGCCAGCTCGCGGACGACGGCGCGCTCCTCGTAAAATTTTTCCTGCATATTTCAAAGAAAGAGCAGAAACGCCGGCTCAGGAAGCTGGAGAAGGACAAGTTCGAAAGCTGGCGGGTCACCAAATGGGACTGGAAGCACCACAAGGACTACGACAAGTACGTCACGGCGACGGAGGAGATGCTGGCGCGCACCGAGGCGCCCCACGCGCCGTGGACCATCGTGGAAGCGACCGACAAGCGGCACGCCGAGATCAAGGTGTTCCAGACCCTCGTCAAGGCCATGGAAGACGCCTTGGAATGGCGCAAGACCCGCGGGGTGGAGATCGGCCGCACCAGACTCGGGCGGGAGGCGCTGAAGCGCCGGGCGAAACCGTCGCCTGTTCCGCGCAAGGATGGCGCCGAGGCCGGCGCCGAGCCGTCGAAACCGAAAATCGCGTAAATCGAATTGCGGAGGCACTGAGCCATGCTGGAAACCGCCGATCTCACCCTCAAGCTGCCCAAGCAGAAATATTGGAAGGAGATCAAGCGCTGGCAGGTCCGCCTGCGCGCCGAGTCCATGCGGCTCTTCAACGAGAAACGGAACGCGCTGGCGCTGTTCGAGGGCTGGGACGCGGCGGGGAAGGGGGGGACCATCAAGCGCGTGACCGAGATGCTCGATCCCCGAGGGTTCCACGTCACTCCGTTCGCCGCGCCCTCCGGCGCGGAGGCGCGGCATCATTACCTGTGGCGTTTCTGGAAAGCCCTGCCCACGGGAGGCCAACTGGCGATTTTCGACCGGTCCCATTACGGCCGGGTGCTCGTCGAGCGGGTCGAAGGGTTCTGCACGGAGACGGAGTGGAAGCGCGCGTATCGCGAAATCAACGAATTCGAGCAGCAACTCGTCCACAGCGGCGTCGTGGTCGTGAAATTCTGGCTGCACCTCGAGCAGGAGGAGCAGCTTCGCCGCTTCAAGGCCCGCGAGCTCGATCCGTTCCGGTCCTACAAACTGACGGAGGAGGACTGGCGCAACCGGGAGAAGTGGAATCACTATCTCGAAGCCGTCGAGGACATGCTGGAGAAAACCAGCACCGCCTGGGCGCCATGGACGGTGGTGGAGGCCAACGACAAGTACCATGCCAGGGTCAAGGTCGTCCGGACGGTCACGGAAGCGCTGGGGCACGCCGTGTAGACGGCGGGGGATGGCCCCCAGATATCACGGGAGAAAAAACAAAATACTGGAGGGTTCTCTCCGGCAGCGGCAATTACGATACAAAAAAAAGAGCCGCCTGAAAAACATCAGAACAGGATGTTCAAAAAGGCCGTCTTCTCACCCGCCCACCCCGCACGCGCCAAGACGCGCGTCTTGCCCGTGGCTACGGCCGCAGTAAAGTAATGCGAGAACGAAGCGAGCCCCGCTTGTTCCTGGCGGTTCGTCGCGAAATCGCGCAGACGCGTCGTGAGACGGGCGCGTGGAGACGTGAGGAAGGGAGGCGTCCTCTAACAGGACGTTGACCGACCGAACGGCGAGCCCGCCCGGTGCAACAGCGTATCCGCGATTACAGCAGAAGCGTTCAGAAACAAGCTGGGCTGACGGCCTTTTTCAACATCCTGACTTGGTCCCGCCCTCATGTGGGCCATCGAACCTGCCGACTAGCCGAAACCCTTCCGGACAACCCAGCTCCCGTACATCCGCTTGGCTGTCCCGCGCCTCCCTTGGGTCAACGCCCAACTCCGGTGGTGCCTACGGGCACCTGCGTGGTGGCGCGCCCCTTCGGACTGGTCCCGCGACTGGCGCAGGAGCAATGCCCTCTGCACGCTGGCTGCATGAGGGCGGGTCACTGAACATTACGGTGGAAACACCTCCCTTCACTCACAAGTTAAGCACTTTTTCCTGCGAATCAACACTGTAGGCGTGGCCAGTCGTTGCTGAGGCATTTGGC
>DASWIN010000264.1:0-14739 GCA_036397655.1 Nitrospiraceae bacterium
AATCCGAACAACGCTTGCCACCTTCGTATTACCGCGGCTGCTGGCACGAAGTTAGCCGTGGCTGCTTCTGGAGGTACCATCCGAACGATTGCTCGTTCCATTTTCCCTCCCGAAAGGGGTTTACAATCCGAAGACCTTCATCCCCCACGCGGCGTCGCTGCGTCAGGCTTTCGCCCATTGCGCAATATTCCTTACTGCTGCCTCCCGTAGGAGTCTGGCCCGTGTCGCAGTGCCAGTGTGGCTGATCGTCCTCTCAGACCAGCTACCCGTCGAAGCCTTGGTGAGCCGTTACCTCACCAACAAGCTGATAGGACATGAGCCCATCCTTGAGCGTCACACCCACGGTGTGACTTTCCTTCCGAATCCGCAGATCCGGAAGCGTACGCGGTATTAGCCAGCCTTTCGGCTGGTTATTCCCCACTCGAGGGTAGGTTACCCATGCATTCCTCACCCGTTCGCCACTGTACAAGTGTATTGCTACACCTTCTCGTTCGACTTGCATGTATTAGGCGCGCCGCCAGCGTTCGTTCTGAGCCAGGATCAAACTCTCATATAGTGTTCTACTTCTACTGAATTGGATCCAAGGGCCACCACTTCAATACACCTCACCTTACCTAAAACATCTCGCTCTATTCAGTTGTCAAAGAACAAACTGCTCCCAGAAGGGAGCCTCGTAAAATACTATAGGGTGCCCTTGTTGTCAAGGGCCCATTCGAGCTGAGTCAGGAAATAAAACCTGCTCCACGGCCCTAACCTGAAGCGCCTGGCCCCTCGCAGGAGATCGGCCTGGCCTTGCGGGCTGCTTTTTGATAGCCCATAATGTGACGAGGAGATATGTACAGACGAACGTTCCTCCAGCTCAGCGGGTTCGGGCTGCTCGCCGGTCTGACCGGCTGCGATGCCATGGGCGGTGTCTTCGGCCGCATGTTTGCCGTGCCGCCGAGAGATACGACTTACTTCACGCCCAACGATAAATTCTACGTGGTGAACTACTCCAACTCGCCGTTCAGTCTTTCTCACAACCTGAACCAGGAACAGTGGCGACTCTCGATTACAGGCGAGGTCACGCACAAGATGTCGTTGGGGTGGCGCGACATTCTCAACCGGAAGTCGTTCGATCAAGTCGTCACGCTCGAGTGCATCGACACGCTCCCCGGTGGTGACAGTCTCGGCAACGCGCAATGGCGCGGTGTTTCACTCAAAACACTTCTGATCGAGGTCGGTGTTGAGGAGGAGACCGCGCGTGATATCGTGTTTCGAGCCGCCGACGGCTATCACGACAGCATCCCCTTCGCGCGCGCCATGCAAGACGATGTCATGCTGGCCTATCTGATGAACGGAGAGAAGCTGCCCCAGGAGCACGGGTTCCCTTTGCGGCTGATTGTCCCGGGCCTCTACGGCATCAAAAACGTCAAATGGATCACGGAGATCGAAGTCTATAACGGCGATTACAAGGGCTACTGGCAACAGCGGGGCTGGACCGACGACGGCACCATCAAGGTCTTCTCACGAATCGACAGTCCCGGCCACTACCAGCCGCTGCGCGGTCCGGAACAGACTTATCGCGGCATCGCCTTTGGAGGCCCCAACAGTATCAGTAAGGTTGAGCTGAGCTTCGACGGCGGAACATCCTGGCAGACGGCCGAGATTGAGCCCCCTCTCTCAAAGAAATCCTGGGTCGTCTGGAACTATCGATGGCAGCCGCCGAAACCTGGCAAGTACATGGTGGTGGTCCGTGCCACAGACACGAAAGGGCAGCTACAGATCGCCGATATTGTTCGCCCTCAGCCAGCCGGCGCATCCGGACTGCATACGATCATCTCCGAGATCGTGCAGGCCTGAGGCGGCGCAGTGCATTCCTTCCCCTTGTTCAACAAATTGCCCGTCTTTCCCCAACGCTGGATGGTGTTCATGGGAGCCCTTCTGCTGTTCGGCATGATGCCCGCCTACGCGGCCCCCTCCGGATCGCAGTCATTCAACTCCATCGAACAGGCCATGCGTGCGACCGTCGGGATCCTGAGCGAGACGCCGGCTGAACGCGACTCGGGCTTCCATGGCCGCCTGTCCGTTCGAGGGAGCGGCGTGCATCTTCGTGATGGCTATATCATGACGGCACGTCATGCCGTGGAGCGCGACCAAGGGAGTACGAAAGCACTACCCCAGGACATCCTCGTCATGACATCTGACCTGGCGGAGCTCCCGGCCCATCTGGTGGGTGGCAGCGCCTATCTCGATCTCGTGCTGTACCGGGTCAGCGAGGCCCATCGGGGCCAATTGCGTACGGGTGCGCCGTTTTCGACCATGGATGCTCGAGCCGGCGACCACGTCTTCACGGTCGGCTACCCGCTTGGATGGGGGCCTACCCTGGCCTACGGGCGAGTCGGCAATCCCAATACATTTCTCCCAACAGCCGACACCCGCCTCCTGCAGGCCGACCTGTCAGCATGCAGCGGCAACTCCGGCGGAGGACTCTTCAACGAATCCGGAGAGCTGGTCGGCATCATGCACGCCATCATCAGGACCGATGGGCAGGGTGACCAGCGTTGCAGCCGTTTGGCCTTTGCCGTACCTGCTATACTGGCGCAACGGATCGCCAAGGCCCTGACCGAGGGTACGCAGCCCCGCTTCTCAAGGCTCGGCATACAAATGGCCCCGATTCGAGTCGGAACCAGATGGCGCGTCAGCGTTGGGGATGCCTCGGGACCGGCCAAGGACGGTGGGATTCACAAGGGCGATCTGCTTGTCGCCATTGACGAGACGGACATCTCGGATGCCGCGCAGCTAAAGAATTACTTAATGGAACGGACGACGCCTGGACAGACAGTCATCCTCCGTGTCCTCCGCGGCGATCGGGAGCTGAAACTATCCGTTATACTGGCTGGCGCATAGCCGCCCATGTCTATTCACGTCTATTGGTGGCCCACATGATACGAGCTGTGATCCCGGTACTCGCACTCATCCTCGCGCTGGCGCTTGCCTTGCTCCCTGCGGGCGTCCGGAATGCGGCGGCCAATTCAATGACCTTCGACGCCATGGTCATCGAGGTGAAAGATGGAGACACGCTGACCGTGCTCAGGAACAGGTCCCGCATGACCGTAAAACTTCCAGGCATTGACGCCCCCGAACTCGACCAGCCCTTCGGACTGGATGCCAAACGTTTCGCGGCCAAACTGGTCAGGGGGAAGGTCGTCACGATCCAAATGTCCCGGCCCGGCAACCCCATCTATGGCGCAGTACGTTTCTCACGTGACAGGATTCTGGCCCTTGAAATGGTCAAGGCAGGCATGGCTTGGGCGACGACGACGGACAAAACCTCCCTGTTTAGCGAAGCCCAGGAGGCGGCCAAATCAGCGCGCCTTGGCTTGTGGGTGAACAGCGAGGACGAGGACCCGGTTCCCCCATGGGAATGGCGGGCCAAGAAGCGCATCAAAAAATAGACGGCTGAACACAACTGCCTCTGCCCCCCAATCGTCGACTCGACTTTATGCTGCGTGACGCGCTTCATCGATCGTGTGTCAGCGCAGTACCCGCGCTGCGCCCGGCAAGATAGCCGGTTGCCCATGCCCATTGGAAGTTGAATCCTCCGATGCGGCCGTCGCAGTCCAACATCTCTCCGACCAAATACAGCCCGTGGACTTTGCGCGACTCCATCGTACGAAAGTTGATTTCTGCCAGCGGCACACCGCCGGCGGTCGCCTCGGCATAATTCCAGCCGCGATCGCGCTCGATCGGCAACCGCAGATTTGTAAGGCCTTGCACCAGCGCCTGCCGCTGCTCCCGTGTCACTTGCCCGGACGGCGCGGACGGATCGATTCCGATGAGCCGACAGAGAACCGTGGCAAACCGTTCCGGCGTGCGGACGGCTACGAGCTTGGACACAGCACGCCTCGGTTTGGAGGCCATCTCTGTTTTCAGCCAGCGGTCGACCGTCTCCTGATTCATACCCGGTAACACATGGCACCGCATCTCGACCGTCGCCCCCTCCCCCCGCGCCTGCGTCCAAAAGCGGCTGGCATCCATCACGACCGGGCCGCTGACGCCAAAATGTGTCCACAAAAGGCTGCCTTGACGCCGGTCAACAACCTTCCCGTTCACCTGTGTCCTCAACTCAACCTCCTGCGACACTCCCGACAATTCCGCATGAAACATGCCCGGTGCAAGAACAAGCGGCACCAGGGCTGGATAGGTCGGCGTGACCTCGTGGCCAAGCTTGCGTACCATATTCCATCCCCCGCCATCGCTTCCCGTCTTAGGCAACGAACGGCCGCCGGTTGCCAGAATGACCTGACGGGCTGAGAAAGTGCCCTGCTCATGTCTGACCTGAAAGGAGGGGCCGCCGGAAGCATCGGATTGTGGGATCACATCCTCCACGCGATGATGCACGAGAACGGTCACCTCCTGTGCTACACAGCGAGCCGTCAGCGCCTGCAGCACGGTGCGCGCCTGGTCGGTCACGGGAAAGAGCTTGCCGGTTTCCTCCCGCTTCAGCTCGACTCCCATGGAGGCAAACCACCGTCGCGTGGCTTCGACGCCGAACGCCGCCAGAATGTTCCGGACGATATGCGGCGAGCCGTTGAAATCCGCGGCCGTGACCTGTTCGTGCGTCACGTTGCAGCGGCCGCCGCCCGAGATCAAGATTTTGGCCCCGATCTTCTTGGCTCCGTCCAACACCACGATGCGCAACGGCCCTCGCTCGCGCGCCGCTTCAGCCGCAAAGATTCCCGCTGCGAGCCCGGCCGCTCCGGCCCCCGCAATGACGATATCGGCATGATCGTCCATTTGACCCCCGGCATGCGCAGGCGGCACGTTCACTGATTGCAGTGGAGGCATGGAACAGAGGCAGGCACGAGCGCGGGAAGGCTACTCGACCGTATCCAACTTGATGCGCAGTTCTTTCAGCTGGGCGGGATCCACCGGCGAGGGGGCCTCGGTCAGCGGGCACTGGGCCTTTTGGGTCTTCGGAAAGGCGATCACGTCGCGGATGGAGTCGGCATTGCCCAGCAGCATGATCAGGCGATCCAGGCCGAAGGCAATGCCACCATGCGGCGGCGCGCCGAACTCGAGCGCTTCGAGCAGGAAGCCGAACTTGGCCCTG
Source organism: Nitrospiraceae bacterium (assembly GCA_036397655.1). Taxonomy (GTDB): domain Bacteria; phylum Nitrospirota; class Nitrospiria; order Nitrospirales; family Nitrospiraceae; genus 2-02-FULL-62-14. Next base: position 5,096 of record DASWIN010000264.1, read on the forward strand.
GCCTGTTCCTTATTGATCCCGAGCAGGTCGAGGATCCGCAGTTGCACGTCGCTCCGGTGGTTCCGGATGCTCCCCCCGCCGATCTCGTTGCCGTTCAGCACCATGTCATAGGCCTTGGCCCTGACTTTCAGCGGCTCCGAATCCAGGAAGGCCAGGTCCTCGTCCATGGGGGCGGCAAAGGGATTGTGCATGAACACGTACCGCTTCTCTTCCGCCGAGTAGTCCAGCAAGGGAAACTCGGTCACCCACAACGGTTTCCAGGCAGTCGTGTCGATCAGTTTCAGTTCCTCGCCCAACAGGAGACGAACACGGCCCAGCACATCGTGGACGATGACCGGCTTATCGGCCCCGAACAGGATCAAGTCGCCAGGCTTCGCGTCCGGCAGGGCGGCCAACAAGGCCTTGCCGTCCAGAAATTTGGCGATGACCGATTCCAATTGACCCTCGGCGGTGATCTTGAGCCAGGCCAGCCCCTTGGCGCCGAAACTCTTCGCGGTTTCACCCAGCGCGTCAATTCTCGTTCGTGACAGCGTCGCGCCGCCCTTGACGATCAGCGCCTTCACGATTCCGCCCTTCGTCGCGGCCTCCTTGAACACCTTGAATTCGCTGGCGGCGGCAAAGGCCGTCACATCGTGCAACGGCATGTCGAACCGCAGGTCCGGCTTGTCGGTTCCATACCGGCCCACGGCATCCGCATAGCGCAGGCGGGGAAACGGAGCGGGAAGCTGCACGCCCCCGGCCTCGCGGAAGACGGTCACGATCATCTGCTCCATCAGGCTCATGACGTGAGATTGATCGACGAACGACATTTCGAGATCGATCTGGGTAAATTCCGGCTGCCGGTCGTTGCGAAGATCCTCATCCCGGAAACAGCGGGCGATCTGGTAGTAACGGTCCGCGCCACTGACCATCAGCACCTGCTTGAAGAGTTGCGGCGACTGTGGCAGCGCGAAAAACATCCCCGGATTGACCCGGCTCGGCACGAGGTAGTCGCGCGCCCCTTCCGGCGTACTCTTGGTCAGGATCGGCGTTTCGACTTCAAGGAACCCGTGCCTATCCAGGAATGCACGGGTTTGGTGGGAGATCCGATGCCGCAACTCCAGCAACCGCTGCATCTTCGGCCGGCGCAGGTCGAGATAGCGATACTTCAGCCGCAGCGCCTCGGTCACCTCCGCGTCATCCTCGATCAGGAACGGCGGCGTCTGCGCCGGATTGAGAACCTCCAGGGTCTGTACCATCACCTCGATCTGTCCGGTCGCAAGCTTCGGGTTTTCGGATCCGGCCGGACGTTTCGAGACCGTTCCCTCGATCGCCACGACATATTCGCTTCGAAGTTGATGCGCCTGCTCGTGCGCCTTGGCATTGATTTCCTGGTTGAACACCACCTGGGTGAGTCCCCGCCGGTCCCGGATGTCGTAAAAGATCACGTTGCCATGATCGCGCCGCGTGTGGACCCAGCCGTTGAGCACCACCATCTGGCCGACGTGGGCGGCGGTCAATTCGCCACAGGTATGCGTGCGGATTTTCATGTCGACACCCGCTTGGAGGACGCCTTCGTCCGCCGACTCGATCGGGTATTCCGCGCCCATTTCGCCCGTGCCCGCTTGGCCCGCGCCTGCCTGGCCATGGCCTGCATGCCTCCCGCCTGCGCATCCTGCCGCTCACGCGCCAGCTCACGCATGGCATTGGCCTCGCGATCCGTCAAGTAGCGGTACTGTCCCGTCGGAAGCTCGCCCAACGCGAGCGGTCCGAACCTCACGCGCTTCAGCTTCAGCACCGGATGGTTCACGGCGTCCAGCATGCGTTTCACCTGATGCTTGCGCCCTTCGAAGATGGTGATCTCCAGCCAGGAGTTCTCGGTCGCCTTGCCGACTTTCTTGACGACCGCCGGCCCCGTCCGGCCGTCATCCAGCATGATGCCCGTCTCCAGGGCGTCGATATGCTCAGGGGCCAGCATGCCCTTGACCTTGATCAGGTAGGTTTTCGGCACATGGTGACGCGGATGGAGCAGCAGTTGCGCCAATTCGCCGTCATTCGTCAACAGCATCAAACCCTCGCTGTCGAAATCCAGCCGGCCGACGGGAAACACGCGCACGTGAACGCCGGGGAGCAAATCCGCAATGGTCCCCCGACCGCCCGGATCGCTCATGGTGGACACGACATTCTTGGGCTTGTTCAGCATCACGAAGGTCTGCGGGGGTGCCGGCTTGAGATGGCGTCCGTCCACCTTCACGTGATCCTTCCCAGGATCGACCTTGGTGCCGAGCTCGCAGACCACCGCGCCGTTGACCGTGACACGCCCCTGCACGATCAGCTCTTCCGCCTTGCGCCGTGAGGCCAGGCCCGAATCGGCGATCACCTTTTGCAGTCTGACTTCCATGGCAATACGTCAATAGTCATCGGTCATTAGTCAATGGAAAGAGAGCCGGTTTCCTCCCACCAGTGACCATTGACCGATGACCCTTTTCTCCTCTACTCCCACTCAATCGTGCTCGGCGGCTTCGAGCTGACGTCGTAGACGACCCGGTTCACGCCCCGCACTTCGTTGATGATCCGGTTCGAAATCGTCCCGAGCAGTTCGGCCGGCAATCTCGCCCAATCCGCCGTCATGCCATCCAAACTGGTCACCGCCCGGACGGCAATGACATGCTCGTAAGTCCGCTGGTCGCCCATGACCCCCACGGTGCGGATCGGCAGCAGCACCGCAAAGACCTGCCAGATCTCGCGATAGAGTCCCGCGTTCTTAATCTCCTGCGCGACGATGGCCTCGGCCGCTTTCAGGATGTCCAACCGTTCTCGTGTGACCGGACCAAGGATGCGGATCGCCAGACCGGGACCTGGAAACGGGTGGCGCCAGACAATGTCATCCGGCAGGCCCAGTTCCTTCCCCAGCACTCGCACCTCGTCCTTGAAGAGTTCCCGCAGGGGCTCGATGAGCTTGAGCCGCATTTTGGTGGGCAGACCGCCGACATTGTGGTGCGTCTTGATCGTCGCCGACGGGCCCTTGAAGCTGACACTTTCGATCACGTCGGGATACAGCGTCCCCTGCACCAAATAGTCCACATGGCGGAGCCTCTTGGCTTCCTTCTCGAAGTTTTCGATGAACAGCCGCCCGATGATTTTCCGCTTCCGTTCTGGGTCGGCCACGCCTTTGAGCGCCTGTACAAACTGCGTGGAGCGGTCGAGAAAATGCAGGTCGAGCTTGAGTTGCGACGCGAAGGTCTTGCGGACCTGCGCACCTTCCCCCTGCCGCAGCACGCCGTTGTCCACGAAGATGCACGTCAATTGCTTGCCGATCGCACGATGGGCCAGTGCGGCCGCCACGGACGAATCCACGCCGCCGCTCAGCGCACAAATGACTTTTCCCTTCCCCACCGTCTCACGGATCCGGGCCACCGCCGTATCGACATAGGAGCTCATCGTCCAGGTCGGCTTGCATCCGCAGATATCATGGACGAAATTCTGCAAGAGCCGGAACCCACCTGCCGTATGCGCCACTTCCGGGTGAAACTGCAGGCAATAGTACCGTCGGGCGGCATCCGACAGCTTCATCGCGGCCACCGGCGAGTTATTGGTGTGCGCGATGGCGCGAAATCCCTTGGGCATCCGTTCGATCCGGTCGCCGTGCGACATCCAGACGGTGGTGGTCCGGTCTTCCCCCACGCCCTTGAACAGATCCGAATCATCGTCGATGATCAGCTCCGCCCGGCCATACTCCCGACGGGAGGCCTTGGCCACTTCGCCGTCCAGCAGATGCGTCATCAACTGCATGCCGTAGCAGATGCCCAGCACGGGCACGCCGAGATCGAAGAGCTGCCGGGACAATTGGGGGGCCTTCCGCTCGTAGACGCTGGCTGGCCCGCCGGACAAAATGATGCCCTTGGGCCTGTAGGCCGTGATCGTGGCCAACGGGACGGTACAGGGAAGAATCTGGGAATAGACGTGGGTTTCGCGGACGCGGCGGGCGATGAGCTGCGTATACTGCGATCCGAAATCGAGGATCAGGATTCTGTCATGCCAGAGTTCCATTGCTTAGCAGGCGGCGAATAGCGGGTAGCTGGCAGCTAACCAAACTGAAGCATTGGCTATCCGCTGTTCGCTATGTGCTATTCGCTATTCTCCATCCGTGCGGTAATTGGGGGCTTCTTTCGTGATGATGACATCGTGGACGTGGCCCTCGCGGAGGCCGGCCAGCGTCTGCCGGATGAACCGGGCATTCTTCTGCAATTCCGGAATGGTCCGACACCCGCAATAGCCCATACCCGAGCGAACGCCGCCGACAAGCTGGTAAATCACGCCCGACAATGTGCCCTTGTAGGGCACCCGGCCTTCGATCCCTTCCGGCACCAGCTTGGATTCCGCCCTCCCGCCCTGGAAATAGCGGTCCTTCCCACCTTTCTCCATCGCGCCGAGCGAGCCCATGCCTCGATAGACTTTGTAGGTCCGTCCCTGGAACAGCACCGTTTCGCCGGGAGATTCTTCGGTCCCGGCCAGGATGCCGCCGATCATCACGGCCGACGCGCCGGCCGCCAGGGCCTTGGTCACATCGCCGGAGTATTTAACCCCGCCGTCGGCGACGATCGGGACATCCGTTCCCGTCAGGGCTGCGGCGCAATCGGCAATGGCGGTCAGCTGCGGCATGCCGGAGCCGGACACAATACGCGTCGTGCATATGGACCCCGGCCCAACGCCGACTTTCACCGCATCCACACCGGCCTTGACCAGGTCACGTGCGGCTTCCGCCGTGGCGATATTGCCGGCGATGACATCCAGCTTCGGATATTTCTTTTTGACGACCTTCACCGTCTCCAGGACGCTGCGGGAGTGGCCGTGCGCGGTATCCACCGCCACCAGGTCCACGCCGACCTTGACCAGCAGGTCGAGCCGGTGCTCGGTCTCCGGACCGACCCCGATCGCCGCCCCGACCCGCAATCGGCCGTGCGTGTCCTTGCAGGCGTGCGGATACTTGATGCGTTTCTCGATGTCCTTGATCGTGATCAGGCCCTTGAGCTCGAACTTCTTGTTCACGACGAGCAATTTCTCGATGCGGTGCTCATGCAGGATCTCGCGGGCCTTCTCCAGACTCGTGCCTTCCGGCGCCGTGATCAGCTTGTCCTTGGTCATCACCTGCGACACCTTGAGCTCCATCCGGCTTTCGAATCTAAGATCTCGGTTGGTCAGAATCCCGACGAGTTTCCCGTTCTTGGTCACGGGGATGCCGGAGATGTGGTACTTGGTCATGAGCTGAAGGGCTTCGCGAATCGTGGCGTCCGGCGCGATCGTAATGGGATCCAGAATCATCCCGCTCTCGGACTTCTTGACCTTGTCCACCTCGACCGCCTGATCTTCGGGTGAGAGCAGACGATGGAGGATACCGATGCCGCCTTCCCGTGCAATCGCAATGGCCAGACGCGCCTCGGTCACGGTGTCCATGGCCGCGCTGACGATCGGAATGTTGATGGTCACATGGCGCGACACCCGCGTGTGGGTTTCCACGTCGCCGGGCAGAACTTCGGACTTCGCCGGCACGAGGACGACGTCATCGTAGGTCAATCCGATTCGTATCTCTTTATCCAGCATCGTGAGTCTCCACCCTACCGCTGCTGCGTTTCCGCTGCTTGATCGGACAGCTCCGCCGCCACCTCGGCCTCTTCCTTCAACCGCTCGCCGCCTTCCTCGGCCGGCATGAACTGCTGGACGCGCGTATTGGCGCTGTCCACCACGAACACGCTGCCCCGGGAATCCACGGCAATGCCGTACGGGAAATTGAATTGCCCGTCCCCATTGCCGAACCCGCCCCATTGCGTGATGAAATTGCCCTCCCGGTCGAACTTCTGAACGCGCTGATTGCCCGTGTCGGACACGAACACGTCACCCTGGCCGTCCACGACAATCCCCCACGGAGACCGGAACTGACCTGGTTCCTGCGCTCGTGGATCGCTGGCATGGCCTGGGCCGATCCCCCCGCCCCATTTGGTCAGCAACTGGGGAAGGACGTTCGTGCTCGTATCAAATTTCTGGATGCGATGGTTGCCCATGTCCACCACGTAGACGGCCCCATCGGCGGGATCCACCGCCACGCCGCGCGGGAAATAAAACTGCCCGTCGTTGGATCCGAAGCTGCCCCACTGCATGATGAACTCGCCGTTCGGATCGAATTTCTGCACGCGGAAGTTGGCGCTGTCCACAACGTAGAGGTAGCCGCGGACACGGTCGACCGCAACGTCCCAGGGCGAACTGAACTGCCCTTCGCCGTTGCCGCGCGATCCGAACTTCATCAGGTACCCGCCGAGCTTGCCGTCAAACTTCTGCACGCGGTGATTGTTGGTATCCACCACGAACACGTCGCCCCTGCCGTCGCAGGCGATGCCGGTCGGGTTGTGGAAATTCGCGTTGGCTGATCCGAAGCTGCCCCAGAGAATGATGAAATTTCCGGCATTGTCGAATTTCTGGACCCGGTTGTTGCCGTTGTCCACCACGAACATGCAGCCTTGCTGATCGATCGCCATGCCGTAGATCGGCGCCGAAAACTCGCCGCCGTGCAGCAGCGAGGCGCCACGGCCGGGCTTGCCCCACTTGGAGACGCAGAGATAGCCGGACGTGTTGACCAGAATGCTGCTGCTCGCCGGGACCGACACGTTGTTGCCGATGTCTTTGAACCAGACGTAGATCGTCTTCGGGCCGTCGCCCGGGGAAAGCGTACACGGAATCGTCGCGCCGAACTTCAGCGCCGGCTCCACCTCGACCCAGCCCGGCACGGTCGCACTCGGCGCCATCGGGCTCTCGGCAATATAGTAGGCGGCCACACCCGTATCCACGTCGTTGGCCGATATCGTCAGCACGACGTCCGGCGTGTTCGTCATGAAGGCACCATGGTTGATGACCGCGTAGGGGTTCTGCGGCGCCGTAATGTCGATCAAGACCGGCGTGGCCGTGACTTCTTCGGAGAGGGGGCTTTCGCGCCCGTCATCGAAGACCGCGCTGAGGACATAATAGTAGAGACGATCGTTCGTCAGGCCGCTGTGGATGTAGGGACTGGACACGCCTTCGACCTTGGTGCCCGCCTCCGTCGTCACACCCGCCTCCGTGTGGAAATACAGGTTATAGGACACCGCCCCCGGCACATCCATCCAGCTCAACACCACTTCCGTATCGCCAGCCTTGGCTGCCAGGCTGCGCGGCGCCGGCGTGCCGGCCACCTCCTGCGGCCGCTTCTGCGCCAGCCGGTTCAACTCCTCCTCGGTCGGCGCGTACTTCAGCACGCGGTTGTTGCCGCTATCCACCACATAGACGTGACCTTCGGCATCCACGGCGATGCCATTGGGGAAATTGACCTGCCCTTCCGTCACGCCACGATTGCCCCACTGACAGAGAAACGTGCCGTTGCCGTCGAATTTTTGGATGCGGTGATTGCCGCTGTCCACCACGTAGACATGACCCAGTTTGTCGCAGGCCACGCCCCAAGGGGACTTGAACTGACCGGGACCGCCACCCTCCTTGCCCCACTTGGTGAGAAAACTTCCCCGCGAGTCGAACTTTTGAATCCGGTTGTTGCTCTCGTCGGCCACGTAAATATTGCCGACGAAGTCCACCGCCACGCCGCGTGGATAGAAAAAGGCTCCGTCGAAGCTCCCGTCCCGGCCCCACTTGAGCAGCGGCGTGCCGTCGGACTTGAACTTCTGGACCCGGGAGTTGCTGGTGTCCGTCACATACAGGTTTCCTTCTCCATCCGTGGCCGCTCCCCAGGGCACATCGAACTTGCCGATGTCCGCGCCCCGCCACGCAAATCCGAACTTCCCCCAGGCTTTCATCGGATTGCCGTCGGGATCCAGTTTCTGGATCCGGTTGTTGCCGCTGTCCGACACATACACATGGTTCTCAGGCCCGGTGGCCAGCCCGCGGGGATAATAGAATTGCCCCTCCTCCGAACTGGCCCCGCCGCCCCACCGCGCAAGAAATTTGCCGTCCTTGTCGAATTTTTGAATGGAATGGTTGTCCGTGTCGGCCACGTAGATGTGGCCGTCCTTGTCAAGCGCGATGCCGGTGGGCGACTGGAATTCCCCGTCGTCGACGCCTTCCTGGCCGATCGCCTGCACCACCAGGTACGGAGACGGGACGGCCATCACCTCGGCCGACTCATGGCTCTCGCCCTGCGCCGTCACCACGGTCACCACATAGTAGTAGCAGGTGCTGTTGGCCAGATCGTCATGCACATGGGGCGAGGACACGCCCTCGATACAGTTCCCCTTTTCCTTCTTCACGCCCATGGCCGGCTTGAAATCGTCGGTGCCGGCAATGGGACGGGTCAGGTCGGAGAACTTGATCTGCACACCCTTGTTGGTGAGGAAGTAGAGATTGTAGTACATGGCATCAGGCACGGGATCCCACGTGATGGTGATCCTGCCGTTGCCCGGCTTGGCCGCGACATTGGCAGGCGCGGGAGGAAGCAGCTCTTCGGACGTCGTCTCGCCCGCGCCCCACTCGTCGGCATGCCCCTGAGCGAAGAGTTGTTTGCGATTCTGCGCATCGTGCTGGTCGAATTTCACGTGTCGTACTCCCTTACGTCCTGACGGAAGAAAAACCCAATACTGGCGGAAGTTTCAAGGACTTACGATGAATGGAGCAATTTAACAAAGGGGGCTCCGGCAAGTCAACACGTACGCTCGGTCGTCCTCCTGCGCGATCCGATTGTCCGCTCGACGCGAATTCGCTAAGATGACGCTCATCATGCGCCCCAAGCTTTATCTGGCAAGGCCGCTTCCAACCCCGGTGATGTCGGTCATCCATGAACGGTTCGACCTGACCGTCCCCCCGCTCGACCGACCCCCCGACAAGGCAGAAATCCTGGCCGGCATCCGCGACGCCCAGGCAGTCATTTGCACGTTAAACGAGCGATTCGACCGGGACATGCTGGCCGCCGCGCCGTCCCTTCACGTCATCGCCAATTATGCCGTCGGTTACAACAATATCGATGTGGACGCGGCAAAGGCCCGCGGCGTGATCGTCACCAACACGCCGGAAGTCCTGACCAACGCCACCGCCGACGTCACATGGGCCTTGATCCTCGCCGTGGCACGTCGGGTCGTCGAGGGCGACCAGCTTGTTCGCCAAAATCGCTGGACCGGCTGGTCCCCGACCCAGATGCTGGGCGTTGATCTCTCAGGTAAGACGCTCGGCATCATCGGGATGGGACGCATCGGGCAGGCCGTGTCCAGGCGCGCGACCGGATTCGAGATGAACGTGCTCTACTGGACCCGCAGCGAGCGCCCTCCGCAATCAGCTAATCCTGCGTGGCAGCGGGTCTCGTTCGAAGACTTGCTGCGTCGCTCCGACTTCCTGAGCGTCCATGTGCCCCTGATGCCGGAAACCACGCACCTCATCGACAATGCTGCGCTGCGCCTCATGCCGCCGACGGCGGTATTGATCAATACATCTCGCGGGCCGGTGGTGGATGAAGCGGCGCTGGTGGGGGCCCTGCGCGAAGGTCGGCTCGCCGGAGCCGGACTCGACGTTTACGAGAAAGAACCAGAACTGCTTCCGGGCCTGCGCGAACTATCGCAGGTTGTGCTGCTGCCGCACCTCGGTTCAGCCACAACGGAAACGCGCATCCGCATGGGCCTGATGTGCGTGGAGAACGTGCTGGC
>DASWIN010000265.1:0-6142 GCA_036397655.1 Nitrospiraceae bacterium
GCGCCGGGCGTAGGCGGCCCGCAACTCCTCCACCACCTTGTCGATATTCTTGTAGCGGGTATGGTCCTCGGGATACCGGATCTCTTTCGAGGAACAGCCGGTCGCCAGGGTGGCGGCCCCGAGCAGGCCGCCGACGAGCACCACGACAGGCCATGAGATGAGGCGCATCGGCGTCAACATGGCGCAGTATATGTAGTGCGGGCAGAACGCGTCAAGCCGCGAGCGGCAGGTTCGAAGTTAAGGGACGGGTTTCCAACCTCGAACATCGAACGTCGAACATTCCGGGCCTGCACCATGGCCCCGTCCGCTTGCATTTACACGCAAAACCCACTACACTCCGCGTCGCGAAGGAGAACGAATATGTCCAGTGTGCTCAAGAAACGTCGGAAGAAAATGCGCAAGCACAAGTTCAGAAAGCTGCGCAAAAAACAGAAGTTCCTGCGTCGCAAGACCCAGGGATAATCCTACGGAGAGCCGGAGGCGCTCATGCCAGAAGTCAAGAAAGTGCGCGTGCGCATCACGACCCTGAACCACACCTACGTCGGGGATTTCGTCATTCCGCCCATGCGGAACCGCGTGTCGGACGTGCTGAACGAGGAGTCCCGGCTGTTCGTGAACCTGACCGACGTGGTGATCAACGACAAGACGCAGGCGGATTTCGTCTCGCTGAACAAGAACCTGGTGGAATCCATCCAGGAGATTTAGTCGAACCGCCGCCGTTTTGTTCCCTCCACTTCAGCCCTCGAGAGATAATTCCCCCGGCTGCTCAAAATGGCCTGCAGCAAGGCTGCAGGGAACCCGGAGACTGAGACATACATCTTTCGGGATGTCGCAGGGAGACAAGCGACCGAGAACGCAGCTGGAGGGCTTTTTCAGCAGCCGCTAACCATGTCCTACTACTCCCGCTTTCTGCCTTTCTTAAAGCCCTACTTCCCGCGCATGGCGGCCGCCATCGCGCTCGTGGGCACGGCCGCGGCGCTGAACCTCGTGCTCCTGCGCCTGGCCGGCCGGCTGTGGGACGTCATCACGATCCAGCGCGATGTCGACGGCATGACCACGCTCGTCTGGGTCTTCCTCGCCCTGATGACGGGCCAGGGCCTGCTGTCCATGGGCCACAGTTATCTCGTCGCGTGGGTCTCCCAGCGGCTCATGGCGGACTTCCGCACGCACCTGTTCGGCCACCTGCAAAAGCTCTCGCTGAGCTTCTTCGCCAAGCGGCGCACGGGGGAAATCCTCTCCCGCCTCATGAACGACGTCGGCGTCATCCAGACGACCGTCACGGAGACGCCCATCGACTCCGCCAAGCAGTTCGTCACGTTCGTCGGCGGCGTCGGCTTCCTGCTGGTCATGAACTGGCGGCTGTGCCTGCTGATTCTCGTGTTGCTGCCGATTCTGGTGCTCGTCGCCAAGTTCTTCGGCAGGCGCTTGCGGGCCCTCTCCACGACGATCCAGGACAAGACTGCGGGCTCCACCACGATCGCCGAGGAAGTCATCTCCGGCATCCGGGTCGTCAAGTCCTTCGTCCAGACCGGGCGGGAGGAGCGGCGCTTCGCCGCGCAGGTCCAGTCCAACGTGCAGTCCGCCCTGCGCCGCGCCGCGATCATGGCCGTCTTCGTGCCCGTCATCACCCTGCTCACCTTTGCCTCGGCCGCGGCCGTCCTCTGGTACGGCGGCCGCCAGGTCATCGAGGGGACCATCACGCCCGGCGACCTGTTCGCCTTCGTGCTTTTTGCCGGCATCCTGATCGGCCCCTTCGGTTCGGCGGCCCGGGTGTTTTCGCAGATCAAGGAGGCGCAGGGCGCCATGCAGCGCGTCTTCGAGATCCTCGACACCAGGCCCGAGATCGGCGACCGGCCGGACGCCGTCGAGATGCCCCCCATCGAGGGCCACGTGCGGGTCGAGCGGGTCAGCTTCGCCTACGATCCGCGGCAGCCGGTCCTGTCGGACGTCTCCTTCGAGGTGCAGCCGGGCCAGATGGTGGCCCTGGTCGGCCCGACCGGGTCTGGGAAAACCACGCTGATCAATCTCTTGCATCGATTCTACGACCCGCTGGAGGGCGCCATCACCATCGACGGCCAGGACCTGCGCGCGGTCCGGCTCGAGAGCCTCTACCGGCAGATCGCGCTCGTCCCCCAGGAGACCATCCTGTTCGGCGGCACCATCATGGACAACATCCGCTACGGGCGGGACGCTGCGTCCGAGCAGGACGTCATCGCCGCCAGCAAGGACGCCAACGCGCATGACTTCGTCAGCGCCATGCCGGACGGATACCACACGGTGGTGGGGGAAAAGGGCGTGAACCTCTCGGGCGGCCAGCGGCAGCGGCTGGCCATCGCGCGGGCCATGCTCAAGAACCCGCGAATTCTGATATTGGATGAAGCCACCTCGGCCCTGGACGCCGAGTCGGAACGGCTGGTGCAGGAGGCGCTGGACCGGCTGATGGAAGGCCGGACGAGCTTCGTCATTGCCCACCGGCTCACGACCATCCAGGGCGCCGACCGGATTCTCGTGCTGCAGAAAGGCCGGCTCGTCGAGGACGGCACCCACCAGCAGCTCATGGCCCGCGACGGGCTCTACCGCTACCTCTACACCCTGCGCCTGGAAGAACTGAAGTCTGAACGTCAGAAAGTCTGAAAGTCTGAAAGTCCGTCACGTCATCGGACCTGGCCGGAAGAAACGGCGCCAGAAACCCTTTTGCGCCCTATGGGCCTACTGGGATAGATAGCGCGAGAGCGCGGACTGCGTATCGAGGTCCAGCGACTTGAATTGCAAGCCGAGCAGGAGCTGGGTGCCCGTCTTCTGTCTCCTGCGCACCTTGCAGGGCAGCAGCAGCCCCGTCTTCCTGGCGTCGTCCAGCTTGACCCGGAGTTGCATGGTTTCGGCCATCTCGGCGCTGGTCACGTCCAGCGTGATACCGATCCCATTGGTGGACAGATCCCGGACCAGGCACGGGATTTTCAAGAGGCTCTTGCCCGGCTTCCCGGACAGGATGCCGGGAAGATTGACCGCCTTGCGCGTACCGGCGCGCAGGCCCAACGGCAGCACGCTGTAGGAACGGCCGCAGGGGCAGGTGTAGGCGATCGTTTTGCTCGTAAATTCAGCCGGCGCAAAATCATGCGCGTCCATGCAGGCCGGACAGGAGCTGCGAAAGGCGCCCTTGGTGAAAAATGCCTGGAGAAGTTCCGGGTTATCGGACGCCAATATGAACTCCGTTCGTCGTGACGAGGTGATTCAGCGGCCTTCTATGTACCACAAAACCGGCCGAAGCCGGTTGAACATTTCTTCACTCGTGGCCTGAGCCCGGACACAAAAACGGTGTCGGGCACCACGTCCGTGGTGCGCGACACCGTTTCTCATGCCCCGGTACGCGGTGAGCGCCGCGTGACGTCCAGTCGACCGCAGCCTACTTCAGGTGGCGGCTGACGAGCTTCGTCATCTCGAACATCGAGACCTGCTTCTTGCCGCCGAACACCGGCTTGAGCTTCTCGTCGGCATTGATCATGCGCCTGTTCTTCTTGTCCTGCAGCTTGTGGCGCTTGATGTACTGCCAGATCTTCTTGGTCACCACGGTGCGCGGTATCGCCTTGTCGCCAATCACCTCGCCAAGGGAGGCGCTGGGATGCATCGGTTTCATGAATGCGGCGCTGGGTTTCCTCTTTGACTTGGCCATCGGTGTATTCTCCTTTCGATGAGTGAGTAGGGTCAATCGCACCGCACAATCCGTGCGGTTGGCGGCGAGAATGAGGCAACCAGAGGGAAAAGTCAATCCCCTCTCGGTAGAAACCGCAGTTTTTCCCTCTGAAGATATCCACAGAGGGAACAAACGGAGGCGGTGAGCGCCCGGTCGGCTCCCGGCATCAGCCGGCATCCGATTGCCCGCGCGAGGGCTGACCCCCCATCCCCCTTCCCTGCCCCCTTCCTCCGGGCTGGCAAAGGTTGGCAGGCAGGCCACCGGCGCAGACGCGACGCAGGGTCGGCGGTTGGGGAGAAACGAGCGAGGTAAGGGCTATTTAGGGGGGCGGCCGGAGCACAACGCGACCCCGCCCCAAAGGGAGGAACGAGGTCAGGATTTGGTCTTGCCGGGGGGACTCTGCATCCGGGTGAGAAACTCCTTCAGTCGCGTCCTCCCGGTCTGGTCCATGTTCACAAACTCCACGCCGATATCGTTGCCCGCCGTCCAGATCACCTTGGCCCGGGTCACTTTCACCGGCTTCTTATCACTGGGGATGTGCAGGTCCAACCTGATCGTGGCATCCATGTTGACGTCCACGCGGCTCTCCAGGGCGCAGCCCGTGAGGGAGAGATTAAAGGTGGTCCCCCGCCCGGTTCCCGACTTCCCTTCAAACGACACCGGGGCTTTCACCACCACGCGCCGTTCTCGTGTTTTATCATCCAAAGATACCTCCGTTCGCCTGATTCTCCGTTCCCGGGTGACCGGCACAACCGGGACGGGACAATCCATGCAACAATGCGCTCAGGCTACTCCCGCCTAGGAGGCTAGTCAAGCAGCACAGCCCGCAGGGGCAGAGGTCTGTTGGAGCGTCTATCCAGAGCGGGCAGTTCGGGCGGTCCGAAGAAGCTGCCCGTTTGCGCGAACGCTCCCGGCCTTCGTAGCCGGGCTGCTTCGGCGGAGTAGGCTCGGCGGGTGTCGCCCTAGAACAGAGGCGTTACTTGGCCGGATGGGCCTCGTGACCGCAGGACGCATCAGCGCCGCAGGTCCGGTTCAGCACGAAGTACAGGGGGCAGAAGCCCGTCAGGCCGCTCTGCACCAGGACCACTCCCAGCACGCCGGGCACGAGCAGCCACATCGGGTCCACGTAGAAGCCCAGCGCCGTCCCGCCGGCAATCACCGCGCCGACGATCCCATCGTGAATGCGTCGTATCGAATTGGTCGTCATGGTGTCCCTCCTGGTTGATTCGGTGAAGAACCAGCCTGTCCACGGTCCGTGTCTTTGAACTCACGGCACAGGCGCGTCCATTCCGATGCGCCGCTTTCCACCTGCACGATTTTGAGTCCGAGGCGGTGCCCCTTGGTCTTTTTCTGGATGTTGACCGGTCGGGCGCGCAGTGCGATCCCTTCAGCAGATTCATCTGAAGATTGATGGGCGGGGGGGATGTGAATGCGGGCTTCCCCCTTGATCAGGTCGCCGGCCTCAGGGAGGAGGACGCCAAGCCCGTTATTGGACGCATCGACGATCCTGCCGCTCGCCAGTCGATCTCCATACTCGACCTGGCAGGACACGAAGATCTTCCGCCTCTGTTGGTACCGTCGCTCTTCACCCATGTTGGCAACCGTGCCTGGTTTCCCCCACCTGATCGTGGGCTGTGTGTCTTTGGTCGGGAGTAACTGTATCGTATTTTGTGACGCCAGGCTAGTCCGACTTGAGGTGGAGTCAAGGCGAGCGTACGACAAGGTCCTCCATACCCTCCTGCCGTTTAAGAGCCTTGGCAGGCAGGGTCGCGAAGGCGGAAGGATTTCACGCGGTGAAAGGGAGAAGGGCTCGAGTTCCGTCTTCGAAAGGGGGGAAGGATCAACGTGGTTCTGTCGTTCGCGGAGTCAGCCCCGTCTCGATCCCTGGCTAAACACTTCCTCAATCACCTCGAGAATTTTCTTCTCAACCAAATCGGTCGTGATTTCAGCCAGCGCAAAATTGCCCCGCGATCCCGCAAATTCACTCTTGTTTTGAGACGGCGTACTCGCTTGAATCATGACCGTCGTGTTCCCGGCGTGGCAGAAGGACACCGACGCGCTGTTCTCGGGGATATAGGCGGAGCTGGGCACGCCGCCGATCGCGATGCGCAGGGTGATCTTGGCATCCCGCTTGCTGCGCTCGTCACCGACCTCCGCGACTTCAACCGAATGGCCCTTGGCCTTCAGCTGGGTGCCGATATCGTCCATCGCCGGACGAATGACCTCCGTCCGGACGCGCTTGAACTCCAGGTAGAAGGCTTCGGCCTCGGATAGCTGCCGGTCTTTGGCGTCCCTGGATTTCGCCAGCCTCTGTTCAAAATTCTGCATCAGGGTCTGCAACTGTGATTCGTTCTCTTCTTTCATCTCCGTATCTCCTTCACGATGGTCCTCGCATGCCTCAGGGTCATGCCAAAGCATAGGGCTGGAGGGCAGACAAAGTCCAGTCTGGCG
>DASWIN010000266.1:0-9304 GCA_036397655.1 Nitrospiraceae bacterium
GGTTCGTCGCGCATGCCCCACTGCGCCATGCGCGCATCCTTCTTGGCCTGCCACAAGCCCTGCTTGGCGACCAGGCGGACGAGCACGCGGGGAGGATTCAGCGCGAGCAGAGGCAGGTGGCGCTCGAGGGCAAAGTTGACCAGCGGTTCGTAATCCTCAAACGGGCCGCCCCAACTCTCCTCCCACCGGGAGTCTTGTAAAAACTGATCTCGTGAGGGCGGGGAGCTTGAGAGGTATCGGTTGATTGCGTCCTGCCCATCCCAGCCGAACATTTCCATCGCCACGGCGGGCCGCAGATTGCTCGAAGCAAGGGAGCGCAGAATCTTCAGCGCGGCCTCGATGTGCCAGCGGTTCCGGTGTTCCTCGCCTATGTAAAGGATGCGGGCGGCGGCAAGACTCGCAAGCCACGGTTCGAGGGCGACCGGCCGGCCCGCCTTGACATCCCAGATTTGCCACTCGTGAAACGCCGGTTGCGGTGGAGGCGTCGATGAGGGGGGCGGTTCGCTCGCAGCAAGCGGAGCGCACGCACCGACGAGCAGGAAGATGGCGAGCACAAGCGGCTTCATGCGTGCTACCTAGCATAGGACCTGTTCCATGACAAGGGCTCCCGCTTGACGCACGGAAATACGGGCGATAGGCTGCGGCGACTATGCCGAGCCCGTCTTGCGAAACGACCGAGCAATTTCTGCGCGGTCACCACAACCCCTACGATCTGCTGCTCGACGCGGAGTCGCCGTCACTTCTGGATCTGGGCGCCGGCGATCTCTCGTTTGCCGAAGAAGTGACCACGCACTATCTGCCGCGCCTCCGTCAGCAGCAGAAGACGCTGACCCTCCATTGCGTGGATCGGCTGCAACCCGGTTCTCGGTTCGGGGGGCCCTTGCACGCACCCCCCCAACGGCTGAAGATGCTGCGGTCCCAAGAAGAACTGCGGTTCAAGTTTTGGGGCGGTCAGGACATGTTCGAGGCCGTGAATCTGAACACGGCCCTGCCACACTACACCCTCGTCACCTGTCATGCCCCGGCGAATCCCACCTTCGCGTACGAACCCGCACGCGTTTCCCGGGCCGCCATCGAGCGGCACTTGCGGTCGGCGCGGGGCGAGTATCGTGTCGTGCGCGAGGATGGCGAAAAGGCGTTGGAGGTGTTGCATGGCGGGCGGGCCCTGCTCTTTCCGCCGTGGAAGTTCGAGATCCGGGGACCGCTGCCTCTGCTGGACCTTATGCGAAGGCGTGCCTCCGTGGTCGTGCTTTCGGCCATGGATCAGGACGTGTTCTGGGAGGTGCTCTCGCAGGTGGTGGCCGATCCGCTGGCGCGCCCACGCGACACGATCCTGACGCCGGCTCTCCTCCCAGGCCTCTTTGGGGACGTGTATGCGAAACTGACGGCGTTGCCGATCGGCTCGCCCGTTTCGCTGGCCGACCTGACCAGGCTACGGGACGACATTCCCGCGGTTTTGGATGCAGCCGGGGCGTCGTATCGGTTCCGGTACGTGGAGGTTTGGCGAGGGGCTGTGTTCGGCGGTCTGCCCGCCGGCCAGACCGCAAGGCGGTTCGGCAGCATGAAGGATGAGGCGCCGCCCTGGATGCTGGTCATGGTCCCTGACGCGTGACGAATCCGACCGGCCCGGCCGTTTCGTGGAGAAATTGACGGTCCGAAAGTCGTTTGCTACACTTTTCCTGCTTCCCCAGCGACCCGCCGGCGTGAAGCCCGCCCGGCTTAGAAACCCGAGGAGCAATGGACGTCACGAAAAAGATCCAGGCCATCCGGGCCAACATCGAACGTGTCATCAAGGGCAAGACCGAGGTCATCGAGCTGGCGGTGGTCTCGCTTCTGGCACGGGGCCACCTGCTGATCGAAGACGTGCCTGGTGTCGGAAAAACAACGCTGGCACACAGCCTGGCGCGCTCGCTGGACTGTTCGTTCAAACGCATCCAGTTTACGAGCGACCTGCTCCCCTCCGATATTCTGGGCGTGTCGATCTTTCACCAGCAGAAACAGGCATTCGAGTTTCGGCCAGGTCCCATCTTCGCGAATGTCGTCCTGGCCGACGAGATCAACCGGACGACCCCCAAAACGCAAAGCAGCCTGCTCGAGGCGATGAATGATGCGCAGGTCTCGGTGGACAGCGTCACCTACGCGCTGCCGCAACCCTTCATGGTGATCGCGACCCAGAATCCCGTGGAGTACCACGGCACGTTCCCGTTGCCGGAGTCGCAACTGGACCGGTTTCTCATGCAGATTCGCATCGGCTATCCCGACGCGGCGGAGGAGAAAAAGATCCTGGAGCGGCAGCAGGCGCTGCATCCGGCCGACGAGTTGCAGCCGGCCCTGACCGTGCAGGACGTGCAGGACCTGCAAAACCACGTGGAGAAGGTCCGCCTCGACGATAGCTTGATGGACTATCTGTTGGCGATCGTGGCCGCGACCCGGCGCAGCGAGATGCTGACCCTGGGCGCGAGCACCCGCGGCGCGATGGCCTTATATAAGGCCGCCAAGGCCCTGGCGCTCGTGCGCGGGCGAGACTATTGCCTCCCTGACGACATCAAGGAGCTGGCTCCGACGGTCTTGTCGCACCGGGTCATGCTGGCAGCGGGCCAGGGAGGGCGCGGGCGGTTCGAAGCGGCGCAACAGATTGTCCGCGATCTCGTCGAGTCGGTCCCGGTGCCGTTGTAAGCCGCAGCACCCTGATCGCTTGCCTCAGCCGATAGGCTGCCATGTTTGAACGTTTTCGCGAGTGGTTCCGCTGGTTCTACCGGTATCGCTCAATCCGGCTGACGCCTGAGGGCACGCGCTACGTCCTGTTGACCCTGGCTGTGGGCGTGGCGGCGATCAACACGGGCAATAATCTCCTGTATCTGCTCCTGGCGATGTTGCTGAGTCTCATCGTCATGTCGGGATTGCTCTCGGAGCAAAGCCTCAAGCAGCTCGAGTTTCGTCGCCGCATGCCGGATCGCGTGTTCGCCAACCAACCGGCCACGGTATCGCTCTCGATCGCCAACCGCAAAGCGCGGGTCCCGACGTTTTCCCTGCGCGTGCAGGATGTCGTGGCCGGCGTCGCGGTGGATCGCGGCATTCATCTGCTCCATGCCCCACCCGGTTCGGTGACCGTGCAGTCCTACCCGCTGCTTGTGGCGCAGCGGGGCCTGCACCGGATCGAAGGGATCAAGCTGCTGACCCGGTTTCCCTTCGGCTTGTTTCTGAAGGCGGCGACGCTGCCGGCGGCGTCAGAGACCGTGGTCTACCCGGAGATCAAGCCTCTGCCGAGAACGTTGGCCCACGATCTGACGACCAAGGGGGATGACCAGACCGTCTCCCGGCGAGGCCCCGGAGTGGCGCTCTATAACTTGCGCCGCTATCACGACGGGGACGACTCGCGGGCGATCCACTGGAAAACGACGGCGCGCCAGCGGCGGCTGATGGTCCGGGAAACAGAGGCTGAAGACCAGCGCCGCGTGGTGCTGGTCCTGCCAACGGCGGTGCCCGACCGTGCGAGGCCGGAATTCGAACAGGCGGTGAGCCTGACGGCGTCGCTCGCCGCATATTTCCATCAGCAAGGCCATGCGATTCGCCTGCTGGTCGGCGAGCAGGAGATTCCCACCGGGACCGGCGAGGCCCATTACGACGCGATGATGCGTGCGCTGGCGCTGTGTCAACCCGCTGGCGCAGGGTCGGCGGCCCCACCGGCCATGGTGCGGCTCATCGGGCAGACGGTGCCGGGCGAAATGTTGCTGGTCGTGTTGAGTTGGCCGGATCCGGCCATCCTGTCGGCCTGCGGTGAACGTAACGGCCAGGTTATTATGGCAGCCGACTATGTGAGGGAGCCGTGAAGCTCGACACCGCCTTCCGTCTCAGCTCGATCCTTCTCGCGCTGTCCGGTTTTGTGGGCCTGGCGCTGACGGGCGAGCTTCCCGCAGCACTGACGCTCGCAGGAGCGGCGGCGCTCGCTGCCGCCCTGGCCCAGGCCCTGGGGTACGCACGCGATCTGGTCCTTTTCAGGCTCTCGCAACAAACGTGGACCGGCCTCATGCTCGCCGCGTTTCTCTTCATGTTTGCGGATCTCTTCTGGATTTCCGGAGACTTGCTGCCGGCCGGGGTCCACTTCCTGATCGCCCTAATGGTTCAAAAGCTTTTCACCCTGCGGGAGCGCAAGGACTTTCTTCAGTTGTACGCCATCAGCCTGATGGAGCTGCTCGGCGCCGCAGCCCTGACGCTGGAGCTGTGGTACGCGGCGGTCTTTGCCGCCTATCTCCTGACGGCCATCTGGACGCTGCTGCTCTTCCATTTGTACAGCGAAGCCGAAGAGGCGCGCCTGGCGGGTGCCGCTACGGGTTCGGCTGCCCAGGCCCGTCAGCCGGGTACGATCACCAGTCGGTTTTTCTGGAGCACCAACGGAATTGCGATCGGCGCACTCGGCTTGACGCTGCTGATTTTCATTGTCACGCCGCGTATCGGCGCCGGCTTCTTCGAAAAGAACCGCGGAGAACTGATCCGCGTGTCGGGGTTCTCCGAGAAGGTGGATTTGGGCATGGTGGGATCGGTCAAGCTGGACAATACGGTCGTGATGCGCGTCGAGTTTCCGGACCACAAAGGGCCCCTGACGGAACGCGCCTACTTCCGCGGCGCATCCTACGACGCGTATGACGGGCGCTCCTGGTCGAACACCCTGCGCGATCGACAGGTGTTGCCCCGGTCGCCGGAGGGGGACTTCGTCGTCGCGGCGGACCGATTGCCCGATTCGTCCTTCGGTCTCCGACAGGATATTTTGGTCGAGGCGCTCGACACACCGGTGCTCTTCGGGGTGCCCTTCGTGGAATCGGTGATGGGCGCGTTTGCGGTGGTGCAGATTGATGGCATGGGCGACGTCTCCCTGCCGTACGTGCCGGCCACGCGCTTCCAGTACAGCGTCCGTTCGATCCCGGCTCGTTATTCCGCCGATGCGCATCGCAACATTTCGCCGGGTGAAGTGGAATCAGTCCGTCGCCGGTTTCTTCAGTTGCCGGCCGTCAGCCCCCGTGTCGCCGAACTGGCCCGGCAAGTCGTCCAGCCGGCTTCCTCGCCTTACGAGATGGCGGCGGCAGTGGAGCAGCACCTGAAACAGAACTACCAGTACAGTCTGGATGTGGGGACGACCCCGACCGTGAATCCAGTCGAGGATTTTCTCTTCACGCGGAGAACCGGGTATTGCGACCACTATGCGACGGCGATGGTGGTGCTGTTGCGGACGCTGGGCGTTCCGTCCCGGCTGGCCACCGGCTTTGCCCAAGGCGAATGGAACGATGTGGGGAATTACTACACGGTGCGGCAGCGTGATGCGCATGCGTGGGTGGACGTCTATTTTCCGAGTTCAGGCTGGGTGACGTTTGATCCGACGCCGAATATACCGCTGGCCCTCCCCCACCCGTTTGTGGTTCGAATCGGCAAGGTACTCGATTCGGTCAGGTTGAAGTGGGACCGTTTCGTGATCCGCTACAGTTTCCGCGACCAGGTGGCGGTGGCGCAAGGCCTTCGTGACCAGGGCGAGGTCGTGCGCGCGCGGGCAACCACAGGCCTCGCGATGCTCCTTCACTGGGGATCGGAACTCCGGTCCGCGATTACACAGGCCGGGCGGTCTTATGGCTGGCTGATGTTTGGAGGCGCGGTCGTGTTGTGCGGGCTGGCCGGCCTTGTGATCACACGGCGGTTTCAGCGCGGTCATTGGTGGGCGCGTCAAAGAAGCGGCGGGCCGACCACTCAGCAAGTGGCCGCGTTTAAGATCTATAGCCGGATGCTGAAGGTTCTGGGATCCCGAGGGCTGCAGAAGGCCCCCGGCATGACGCCGCTCGAATTCGCGGACAGAATTGCCGGCGAATGGACGGCCGCCGGTGAATTTGTGACTCCGATCACGGAACTTTATTGCCACGTGCGCTTCGGGCATATTCCGCTGTCACCGGACGACCTCGCGCGCGCCCAGGGATGGCTGGCCGGTCTTCGAGCGACGCCTCGTTAAGGCGCAGGTTCCCTCTTTCGCAGGAACGTCGGAAAGAAGGCGGACAAATCCACATTCCCGCCGGTGATAAGCACGCCGACGCGCTGGTCGTGTAGCGCGGGTTCCCGTCGCAGAACGGGAGCAAGCGCCACGGCGCTGGAGGGTTCAATCACGATCTTCAGACGCTCGAACGCGAAGCGCATCGCCTCCACGATCTCGTGCTCCCCGACGGTGAAAAACCCGCTCAGATGCGCGTGGAGGATCGGCAGCGTCATATCGCCGACGCTCGACCGCAGGCCATCGGCGATCGTGCAGGGGTTGGTCATCGGCACGATGCGGTTTTCCCGGACCGACTGGATGGCATCCAGCGCTCCGATCGGTTCGCAGGCATAGATGCGGAGCCCGGGCTTCACCCCGTGCGCGGCCACGCAGGCGCCGGACAGGAGCCCGCCTCCCCCGATGGGAGCCAGCACCACATCAAGGTCAGGAACCACGGACAGGAACTCCAGCATGGCGGTCCCCTGCCCTGCGATCACGAGCGGGTCATTGAAGGCATGAATGTGCACGCCGGACGTTTCTTCGAGAAGAGCGCCCAGCATGCGATCTCCCTGTTGACGGTCTGCCGCTTCGTGCACGGTGGCGCCATAGGTGATGGTCGCCGCGCGTTTCAGCGCATTGACCGGACCCGGCATGACGACGTGAGCCTGCCGCCCCAAGAGCCGGCAGGCCAGGGCCACCCCTTGCGCATGATTGCCGGAGGAGAGCGTGACGACCGGTGTTGCAGTCCGGTCCGGTGGAAGTGCGGCGACCGCGTTGTAGGCCCCGCGAAACTTGAATGCGCCGACACGCTGAAGATTCTCGCATTTCAAAAACACGGCCGCGCCCGCCGCGATGTTCAATTGAGATGACGTGAACACGGGGGTGACGTGCGCGACTCCGTTCAGCCGCGCGGCCGCGCGCTGAACGTCGGAGAGCGTGACCTGGTTCATAGGTCTCTTCTATGGATCGAACGCCACGCGGGCGTTCCGCTAGGGGCGCTTCAATTCTTCGAGGGCAAACTGTTTGGGCAGCATGATGGGAACAATGATGCCGATCGGATCGCCCCGCTTGATCGTCGTCGGTTTTGTGAGGTGCAGCAGGAAATTCGTCGTGAAGGCGTCATGGTCGGGAAGAAAGTCATAGGGATTGGGGGTCGTCTTGTATTCCTGGGTCTTGATGCCCTCCCACACATAAAACGTCCGTGCCGGGAAGTGATAAAAATGATTCGGCACATCTTTCATCATCATGCCGACGTGTTTCGGATAATAAAACCTGATCCCACAGCACAGCTTGGGGTAGCCGCTGTTCAGAATCAGGTCGACATAGGTTCCGGAAAAAGATTTGAATCCAAGGACGCGCTCTTCGGGCAGGATCGGCGGCGCCTGCCATTTAACTCCATCGACCGTGCGGCGAATCTTGCAGTCCGCCGGTGAGCGGATAAGCCATCCGTATTGACCGACGGCACGGACGGGACCGCAGTCATCCGGAACGACTTTGTACCCTCCCGCCGCAAGCGCGCGCTGTTCATCGAGCGGCATCCCCGACATGAGGGGGCGATGCGGAGCGAAGTCCAGCTTCAAGCGTTCCGGCGCGAAGGCCGTCGAATATTCACGCTCCCAGTAAATAACAGTCTTGGTGTTCTGATCCGATCCACTCATTGTCTAGCGGGGACGCAGCATTCTTTGTAGATCCACCAGAAGACCACTAGGAAGGCGTAACCATCTGAAAATGGAGCGGGAAACGGGATTTGAACCCGCGACCCTCGCCTTGGCAAGGCGATGCTCTACCACTGAGCTATTCCCGCCCGTTGTAACACTGAAGGGGGACGGATTCTACTGAGTGCAGCATACTCTGTCAAGGAGTCAGGCGAAGAAGCTGTTTAACTTTGCGTATTGCCATGCTTCCACTTCGAGACAGGAGCATAAGAATGCTGACTCCACGAATTAGTTACCTTCGAGTCAAAGTGTTACCTTTTAGTATCGCAGTAAAACTGTATATAACTTATTGATTGTTTTAGCGTATTTAATATCTATAAGGTTTATATAAGTTATTTAGGCACCTTTACTACACGATCTTCATTCCATTTTGATGTAAAAAAATTATCAGAATTTATTTTTAATCACATAATATCAATAAGTTACATTAATAATTTGATTATAAAAAAATTGCAAACAAAATGGCTCCCATATTGCTTAAATACGTTATGCCATTTTGAGTATTGTCATATGTTAACGAGTTAACGAGGTTGTCACGGGGTTTAAGGTTTCCGTCATCAATGTAGGAGGTAGACACGATGTTTTTATCACGGCGTCAATTTTTGAAGGTCTCAGCCGGCACGGTGGCCGCGGCGGCGGTCGCGGACAAGGCGCTGGCGTTGACCGCGTTGCAGCCGGTCATCGAGGTGGGCAACCCCCTCGGCGACTATCCGGACCGGTCGTGGGAGCGGGTCTATCATGACCAGTATCGCTACGACTCGTCGTTCACGTGGGTCTGCTCGCCCAACGACACGCACGCCTGCCGGATTCGGGCGTTCGTCCGCAACGGCGTGGTCATGCGGGTGGAGCAGAACTACGACCACCAGACCTACGAAGACCTCTACGGCAACCGCGGGACGTTCGCGCACAACCCGCGCATGTGCTTGAAGGGCTATACCTTCCATCGCCGGGTGTACGGGCCCTATCGCCTGAAGGGGCCGTTGATGCGTCGGGGCTGGAAGCAGTGGGTGGATGACGGCTCCCCGGAGCTCACGCCGGAAGCGAAGACCAAGTACAAATTCAACGCGCGCTTCCTGGATGACATGATGCGGGTGTCGTGGGACACGGCCTTCACCTATATGGCCAAGGCATTCGTGGTCATCGGGCAGCGGTACAGCGGCGAGGCGGGGGCGCGGCGGCTGCGGGAGCAGGGCTATGCGCCGGAGATGATCGAGATGATGAAGGGCGCGGGCACCCGCACGATGAAGTTCCGCGCGGGCATGCCGGTGCTGGGCATCATCGGCAAGATGGTGGTTACCCGCTTCAACGGAGGAGTGGGCGCGTTGCTGGACACCTGGATTCGCAAGGTGAACCCGCAGCAGGCGCAGGGCGGCCGGTACTGGTCCAACTACACCTGGCATGGCGACCAGAACCCGGGGCATCCGTGGTGGTGCGGGGCGCAGGCTTCCGACATCGACCTGTCGGATATGCGCTTCTCCAAGCTCAACACGAGCTGGGGCAAGAACTTCGTCGAGAACAAGATGCCGGAGGCGCACTGGAAGCTGGAGTGCATCGAGCGGGGCGCCCGGGTGGTGGTCATCAC
>DASWIN010000267.1:0-10572 GCA_036397655.1 Nitrospiraceae bacterium
GGTCGGCCGTGGCCGCCGGTTCATCGCCGCTTGCCCGGGCCAAGACCTACGAAGTGGGCATGCGCTCCAGGCCCTGGGGACCGGACGGCCTCGAGCTGACGGCGACGCTGTGGCAGGTGGACCTCAAGTCCGAACTGGTGCTTGTCGGCGACGAGGGCACCACCGAGATCCGCGGCGCTTCCAGGCGGCGCGGCATGGAAGTCGGTGCGCGTGGACAGATCGCGGGCCCCTTGTATTTCAACGGCAGCTTCACGTGGACCAGTCCCAAGTTCAGGAACGGCGATGCGATCCCGCTGGCGCCCGAGTTGACCGGTTACGGGGCTTTCATCCTGCAATGGCCGCAGGGTTTGACGACGCAGTTGCAGGGAACGTATATGGGCGTCCGGCCGCTGACTGAGGACCGGAGTATCAAGGCGCCGTCGTGGATCGATTTCGACCTGTCCATGCGCTATAAGCTTCCCGTGAAGATGGAGCGGGGACGGCTGGAGGCCTTTCTGTTTATCCAAAATCTTTTCGATACCCAGTGGGAACAGGCGACCTTCGCGTTTCAGTCACGCCTGCCGAGCGAGGCGGCCGGGGTTACCGACGTCCATTTCGTGCCGGGGACTCCGCGGTTTCTTATGGGCGGCCTGGCATGGTATTTTTAGGCGCAGGGACGTTAAGCCCGTCAGCCGGTTTTGTCCGTTGAGTCCGTAACGGAAATAACGGACCCAACCGACACAACGAATGAAAAGCATGCCTCACAGGGTACTGCCTCGTAGCTATTTTGTCCGTCCCACGCTGACGGTCGCGCGGTCGCTGCTCGGCAAATATCTGGTTCGCAGGAACGGACGAAAGGTCCTGGCCGGACGTATCATTGAAGTCGAAGCCTACATCGGTACGGAGGATCGTGCCTGCCATGCCTCGAAGGGACGCACGGCCCGCACCGAAGTCATGTTCGGGCCGGCCGGGATGTCCTATGTCTACCTGGTCTACGGGATGCACCACTGCTTCAATATCGTGACGGAGCGGGTCGGCTACCCGTCGGCCGTGCTGGTGCGGGCCGTAGAGGACGCGGACACGCGTGCGTTCCTTGACGGGCCAGGCCGGGTCTGCCGATTCCTGACGATCGATCGCGCGCTGAATCGTACGGATCTGACGACGGGCGGGGCCTTATGGGTGGAGGATCGCGGAGAACGGGTGGCGCCGTCGCTGGTTTCCACAGGCCGCCGGATCGGAGTCGACTATGCCGGAGCGTGGGCGAGGAAGCCATGGAGGTTTCGGTTGACGCGAAGTCAAAAAATAAAGGTGAAGAGTAGAAAGTGAAGAGTGCGGAAGCGTGGGAGAAGGAGAGACAGCGGAAATCGGAAAAAAAAGAGGGAGGCGGCTGTTAACCGCCTCCCTCTGTCGTGCTCACGACGAAGCTTACTTCACGCCCCGGCTGGCATCCGCCTTGGTGGCGGAGGTCACCGGAGGATTGATCATGATCTGCGGGCCCGACACCTTCGGCAGACGTCCGGCGCCTTCATTGTGCGTGATCCGCGCGTTGTTGGATTGCATCAGGTTCTGCTGCACATGGTTGTCCGTCTTGTCCGCGGACTGCGAGAGGGCCTTGCCCCCGCCGCCACTGGTCTGACCGGCGTCATTGGCTGTCGACTGGCCCGTCACCGGGCTGGTCCCCTTGGCGGGATAGCCTTCGTGCTTGGGGATCATGGCCGGATTGGCCAGTGCGACCGAGACGGAAAATCCCACGATCGCGAGTGCTGCAACAGTACCGATGAGCGTCTTCATATGATGCACTCCTTTTGATGAGAGAAGGTAAATGCGAGTCTCAAATCAATGCTGATTAAGCCGTAAAGCGGGGGTATCTTAGCGACCTGCGGGGGGTCTGTCAAGCGGGATGGGCGGTCATTCGTCAATGGTCAATCGTCATTCGGCGGGGAGGGCGAATTTCTTTATTTACCAATGACTAATGACCAATGACATCTTTCGGCATCAATCAACGCCGGTGGCGTCGGCCCCGGCCGCCCCGGCCCCGGAAACGTCCGCCGCGAGGGGCCGCGGTGGGGAGCTGGATGGTGACCGAGGTGCCCTTTTCCTGGCCTGCGGCTATCGCGATCTCGCCCTGGTGCTCGTCCACGATCTTTTTCACCGTCGCCAGGCCAAGCCCGGTGCCGGACCGCTTGGTCGTAAAGAAGGGCTCGAACAGTTTGCTGACGTGCTCGGCCGGGATCGGCTCGCCGTCGTTGCCGATCACGATCTGCACCATGCGCCCTCCCTTTTGCAGCGACACGGCGATGTCCAGGTGCCCTCCCGGCGTCATGGCTTCCAGCGCATTCTTGATGATGCTGAGGAACACCTGCTGCATCTTCGCGTCGTCGCACCGGACCGGAGCGAGATTCGCGCCGTAGTCTTTCGCGACGGCAATCCGGTTCATTTCCAGATCGTTGGCCACCAGGCTGAGCGTGCCCTCGATGATCTCGGGGATGCGACAGGGGCGGCGGTTGAGGTCCAGCGGTTTGGCGAAATCCAGGATCTCATTGAGGGTCGTTTCCACGCGGATCAGGTCGCGCATCGCGCTTTCGATGCGGGTTTGCGGATCGAAATCCAGGATCCCTTCCCGGGTGATGTCCTCGAGTTGCGCCCGAACGGAGCCCATCGGCTCGCGGACTTCCGTCGCCAGGAACGCGCTGAATTCCCAGATGGCCGCCTGCCGTTCCTGCTTGCGGATCATCGGCTCGGACGGGACCTGCGGCATCGGCGCGGGCGCCGCGCGCCCGGATTCCGTGGCGGGGGCCGGGCGGCCTGCCGGCGCGGTGGCGGCCGGGGCGTTTTGGAGCAATTCGACCAGGCTTCCGATCAGGCTCTCCAATTGCTTGGTATCGGGAAGCGAATACTGCATCGCCGTTTTCGAAGCCAGGGTGACGGTCCCGCCGACCTGGCCGCGAACGAAAAACGGCACGACCAGCGCGCAGGCGAACTGTTCCTTATACAGCGGTTTGTGGTCGAGGAACCGGCCCTGCGTGGAGGCCAGATCCAGGTCCACGCGCGCCTTGCGGTGCCGGATGGACCACCCGGCGGCCGAGGAATCCAGCACGAGGCGCAGGCCGGGCCTGAGGTCTTTCTTTGGATCGCTCTTGCCGTCGGTCTTCATCTCGCCGGCCATGCCGATGATTTCGATGACGCTGGTGACGGGATCGTAGGCCGTGACCAGCGCGCGGTCGAAGGGCAGCGTCGCGGCGGCGGTGTTGAGCAGGGCCGTCACCTTCTCCTGAAGCTGCGGCGTTGAATAAGACTCCGGCGGCGCGAGCGGTTCCGGCGGGACCGAGGCTGAAACGGGGGCCGACGACGCCGGTTCGTAGCCGACCGTCGGCCGGCGCAGCAGCAGCGTGCCGTCGAACAGGTCGGCGCGATGAAGTGCGGCCGTGATCTGATCGCCCGCGTGTTCGAGGAGCGTTTTTTCCTTCTTGGTATAGCTCGTGCTTTCCTTGCGCCCGATCACCAGAACGCCGTAGGTCCGTTGGTGGTGTTGCAGCGGTACGGCCAGCAGTGTCTTGGCGACCGGCGTAATCATGCGCAGCCGCATGGCGCGGAACGACTCGCCGTCGGCCGACACAACCGGCGCGTGGAGCGCGTCGATGTCCTGCGTTGAAACGGTCCGGAGGATGGCCCGGGCCTCGCGCGGGGCGAACCCCCGGCAGCCTTGCAGGGACAGCAGGCCGCCCTCCACCTCGAAGACCCCGACAAGCGCCGAGTCGGCGCCCAATTCGTTGAGCGCGGTCGTCAGCGCACGCTGCAGCGAGGTCTGCTTCTCAGACTTCGGAGAGCGGACGCTCTGTGCACGTGCCGGATGGGCCATGGAGTTCCTCAAGCATGAACGATGAATGCGTCTGCAATGCGGAGGCATTGTAACAGCGAGGGTGGAGTGTTGCAATGCGAGTGAACCGGGTTTGTCTGGTCTCTCTGGTTTGTCTTGCTTTTCTGGTTGCGCAGATGAACCAGAGAAACCAAATAAACCAGGGTCAGTTGATTACGCGCGGAGGCTTGGCCCGGTGGGTAATGACTTCGACCTTGCCCTCTTCGGAGATCAAGAGATTGAGCACCGTGCTGACGAGGCTGATCAGGAGCGCGCTCCAGAACGCCGGCCAGAATCCCTCCACCCGGAAGCCGGTCACCAGCCAGGCGGTCAGGTGCAGCAGAATGACGTTGATGAAGACCATGAAAATGCCCAAGGTGAACATGATCAGGGGAAATGAGAACAGGTAGAGGACGGGCCGGACGACGGCGTTCAGCAAGGCCAGGACGATCACGGTGGCGGCGCCGGACGGGACGCCGTCGATCTTGAAGCCGGGGACGATCTCGGCGGCGATCAGCACGGCCACGCCGGTGATGATGAATCGGATGAAGAGGCCCTTCACAGTTGGACTCCGCGTTTGACAGGCATCGTGGTTATTGTCGTTACTTTCATGGCCTTCGTCAATGGCGGTGGTCCACCACCTTATGATCAGTCCTGGGGTTATACCGCTTCATGTCCTCCAGTTCCTCCGGCGTCAGTTTGGGCAGGTGGCGGATGAAATGGACGAGTGCCCAGCTGTCCTTGTCTTCCGCGGGATCGCCCTTGCCCCAGGCCGGCATGGCGGTAAACCGGATGCCGTTGTGAATGACGAAAAACAGTTCGCCGTCGGACATGGATTGCGTCTCGGGGAGGCGCAGATCCGGCGCCTTGGGATAGACATTCTCTCCGATGGGGGTCTTGCCGCTGCCGTTGTTCGCGTGGCAGGTCGCGCAGTGATCGGCAAAATGCTGCCGTGCCTCCACCAGCAGGTCCGGGCTCGCCGGAATCGGATTGGCGGCGTTTCGCTTCGAGAACGGAATGGCCAGATGGCGGGCCTGCCGTGCCAGCAGGACTTCGAGGGCGGAGGGCTCCGCCTTCGCGCTGAATCCAGTCTGGAAGAATGCGTAGGCGAACCAGCCTGAAACCATGACCACGATGAGGGCGACGGCTGCTGCGATTCCGATCAGGACCCTGGTGCGGCTCGACATCATGCGCAGTATACAATCTTCCGGTGCGGAACCCAAGATGGTATCGGGCTAGCCACCGGCGCTCCGCTGGACGGTTCCTGGAGGCGGAAACCAGTCAAACAACCGAAGCAGAAACAGCGCCGTGACCGGGATATACATGAGCGTGCCGGTCGTACCCATCAGGGATTCCCCGATCCAGAAGGTCACGCCCAGGTTGAACAGCAGCACTCCATAATAGAGCCCGCAGCCCATCAACACGTCGCCGGTGACGGAGTGGCTTGCCCTCGTGATCGGCGGCAGGTGGCGGTCCAGCGGGGAATACAGGGCCAGCGAAATGGTCCCCACCACGGCCCAGCCGATATAGTTGGCGATCGGCACGCCGAAATGGACGCCGTGCTCCGGGTAAAAATAGATCTGGCCCAGGAACCAGCGATGACCTTGCAGTGCCACGGGATCGATCACCATGTCGATGAAGGCAAAGAACAGCACGGTCAGGCCGAACACCGGCCAGGTTGTGCGGGCCTCAAGCGGGAAGCGGAGAGCGGGCAGGCGCCATCGCGCGCCCTTCGTCGCCTGCCCGGGCAGCAGGAAGAACAGTGCCAGGCAATAGCTCGCATAGAGCAGAAAGCTGAACGAAAGCGAATCCATGAAGGGGACGTTCGAGAGGTAGAGTTCCTGACCTTCGGTCACGCCCGTGTAGTGATACCAGCCGAAGGGGACGCCGGTGCGCGTCGAGGACCACTCGCAGACGAATGCGGTGTACCAGGTGATGCCCAGAAACAGGCCGGTCCGCTTCCAGCCGATCAGCCGGTGCGCGCAGAACACCGCCGCCGCCAGAAAGACGAAGACGTAAGGGCGGAGCAGCAGCGTTTTAAAAAAGAGAATTGGAATTTCCATAACGATTACGGTGTCAGAAACCTTTCCCGTCGGTTAAATGGTTCCTGATGCCTTTTTCTACTCCCGCGAAGTCATGTGTACCTTTTCACTTCTTTCAGGACGCTTTTAAAGGTCATGTTTCCACCCGCCCACCCCAGGCGTCGTCGCACCCACCCGCCCCGCGCCTGCCAAGACAGGCGCCCATCCACGGGGACGCGCCTTTTTCCCGTGGCGAGGCCACAGGGAGCCCGGCGACTGAGACATACGCTTTCCGGTATGTCGCAGGGAGACGGGCGACCGAGTACGAAGTTGGGGGCCTTTTTCAGCTTCCTGCTCATGCGTAGCCGTAGGTTCGGAACCACTTGACAGCCTTTTCGAGTGCGATCTCGATGTCCGGCTGGGGCAGCCCCAGCTCGCGGACCGCCTTGCTGCAGTCGTAGTGCATTCTGTACTTGGCCATTTTCACGCCCTCCAGTGGAATGCGCGGCGGCTGGTGGGTCACGTAATCCGCGATCCATTTGTTGACGTAGGCCAGGGGCAGGATGGCCAGCCGGGGCAGCTTGATCGTCGGGGCGGGAACGCCGGTCAACCGGCTGAGCATCTCGAAGATTCCCCGGAGCATCAGATTCCTGTTTCCAAGAATATAGCGCTCACCGATCCGGCCGCGCTCCATGGCCCGGACGTGTCCTATAGCCACGTCGTCCACATCTATCAAATTCATGCCGGTTTCGATATAGGCCGGCATGCGCCCCTTCATGAAGTCCACGATCATCTGACCGGTCGGGGTGGGCTTGACGTCGCGCTCGCCGACCGGCGCGCTGGGATTCACGATGACGACCGGAAGGCCGGCCTTGACGAGCGTGAACACTTCCTGCTCGGCGAGATATTTCGAGCGCTTGTAGTCGCCGGCCATTTGGGCGAGGGATACCGGCGTCTGTTCCGTGCCGAGCCCTCCGCCTTCCGGCAGGCCGATCGCGCCGATCGTGCTGGTGTACACGATGCGCTCGATGCCGGCATCGCGGGCGGCTTCGAGCAGCGTGCGGGTGCCGGTGACGTTGATGTCATAAAAAATCGAAGGATCCTTGGCCCAGAGCGCGTAATGCGCAGCGACGTGGTAGAGCTGCCGGCAGCCGGCAAGCGCTCGCCGGAACGACTCGCGCTCACGCAGGTCGCCGTGCGTCCGTTCTACCTTCAGGCCTTCGAGATTGCCGAGGTCGCTGTCCTGCCGGACAAGCACGCGCACGTCCGCCCCGGAGGCGACGACCGCGCGAGCCACGGCGGCTCCCACGAATCCCGTTGCCCCGGTGACGAGGACTTTCATGAGGAAGGAGAGCTGACAAGCAACAAGGCGACAGGCTGACAGGGGGACCGGTTCAAATTCACGGCTGCTTCACTCCTGTCAGCTTGGTCACTTGTCAGCATGTCAGCGTCGTTTAGTTCTTCCGTGTCGTGATGTAGCGGGCGAGTTCGCGTAACGGATCGGCCTTCGCGTCGAACGCAGCCAGCCGGCCGATCGCCCGCTGGGTGCATTCGTCGGCCATTGTTCTGGCGCCGTCCACGCCGCAAAACGTGGGGTAGGTTTTCTTGCCGCGCTTGGCGTCGGTGTTGGCGTCCTTGCCCAGCTCTTCACGGGTGCCGGTGACGTTCAGCACGTCGTCCGCGATCTGAAAGGCAAGGCCTGTGTCTTCCGCGTATTTCGTCAGGCTGTCCAACTGCGACGGGGTGGCTCCCATGGTGATGGCGCCCATGCGCACCGCCGCGCGGATCAGCATGCCCGTTTTATGCTTGTGAATGTTCTGCAGCGTGGCGAGGTCGATGTCTTTATTTTCCGCCTGGATGTCCAGAACCTGCCCGGCGACCATGCCGAGATTACCCGAGCCATAGGCCAGTTCGCGGACAATTTCAACCTGACGTCCGGGGTCGAGCCCGTCCATCAGGTCGGGGCGGCTGCACAGTTCAAAGGCCAGGGTGAGCAGGGCGTCGCCGGCCAAAATGGCCATCGCGTCGCCGTAGACCTTATGGTTGGTGGGCTTGCCCCGGCGATAGTCGTCGTTGTCCATCGCCGGCAGATCGTCGTGGATCAGCGAATAGGTATGGATCAGTTCGAGTGACGAGGCGACCGGGAGGATGGCCTTCGAGGTCGCGCCGATAGCTTCAGCCGCCGCGATGGCCAGAATGGGCCGGACGCGCTTGCCGCCGGCGAAGAGACTGTATCGCATGGATTCGTGAAGGGTCGTCGGCTGGGTGGCGGCGCTGGGAATGACCGATTCCAAAAACCGGTCCACGTCGTCGCGTTTTTGCTCGAGATACCGCTTGATGTCCATCGCGCGCGAGACTAACAAAGGATAGCCGCATCAGGCAAGCCGCGCTTGTTATTTTCCCAGCGGCTTTGCTAGACTCCCGCCATGAGCATTCGCGCACTCGGTGGACAATGGGAGCCGATGCTGCTGGGGATCGAGCCCCGGACGTGCCCGGTCTGCCACAAGGGACTCTACCGAAACATCACGTTCTTCCGGGGCGGCTGGTCGCGCTGCACCGTCTGCAACGAGTTCGTCCACTATAGTTGCCTCGCCGGCGGGAAAGCCCGGTTCCTCAAGCAGCGCCCGCGTGTGTGCAAGGCCTGCCATGCCGGCCAGTCTACCCCGCCGGATCGCGTTCGGAAATCCGCGGTTGGGGCGTGACGCCGGCTGAGACGAGGGTGGCCGGGTCCGGCTCCCGCTGGCCCCAACGGTTCGCAGATGCCATCCGGTTTGTCGTCGCGCCGGTCATTCTGTTTATCAGCGGGTTCTCCACGACCGATTTCTTCCTCAGCGGCGTGTACACCTGGCCCCGGTCGAGCCGGGTGCTGGTGCTGACCATCACGGTGATCGTGCTGTCCTACGAGTTTGTATACAAGGAACAGCGGGCGCTGCACCATGATTCGGCCGGTGCGATCGCGGCCAGGGCGCTGCTCTATTCCTGTGTGATTCCGTATGCGCTCGGTGCCGCCGCGCTGGTGGCATTAGCGCGAATGTAAATGGCACAGGTCTACAAGAGCGGCGCCTTCATCCAGCAGTGTTTCACCGTCCATCCCCTCTGCCTGAATCTGAAATCCCTGCATCTGCCGAACGGCGTCGTCATCCGATGCACCTCCTGTAATATGCTCCATCGCCTGACCCTTCGCGCGGTGGTACTGCGCGTGTCGGCCGTGCGCGCGGTCGAGGATGCGGGCGGGGGGCGCGATGTCCGTCCGGCGTCGGCGCATTTGGAAGAGTGTGCCGCCGCGCATCCGGCCGCCATCGCCGTCCGCGTGATGGATGTGGTCCGGGATCAAGCCGGGCTGCGCTGCGGTGAGTGCCGCAAGATGTATGATCTTGAGGTGGTTGCGATCGAAACCCACCAGCGGTAATCAAGCACAGTGATGAGTGACGAGTTGACAGTAACGAGCGTCCAACTCATCACGCGTCACTGATAACTCATCACTGGCTATGCACAGATCAATCCTTTTCACCCCGGAGGAACTCGCGCTTGTTGCCGACGACAAGTTGTTCTGTGCCAAAGCCGCCATCACGCCAAAAATCCGCGCCATGCTCGAGGCCGTGCACGCGGGGCTCAAGCAGGAACTGGCCGGCGTTTCGCTGATGGCCCCGCCCGGGTTCGATCCGGACAAATGCCAGTATGTGAAGGGCGAGCACCTCGAAGACCATCCCTACCAGTACCTGGATTTCCCAAAGCATTTCGAGGGCGACAACAAGTTCACGTTCCGCACGCTTTTCTGGTGGGGGCATCATGTGGTTTTTGCGCTGATTCTGGAAGGCGACGGTCTGCGGAGCTACAAGCAAAATCTGATCAACCGGTACGGGCAGGTCGCCGGCCGCGATCTCCATTTGTGCCTCTCGCCGACTCTGTGGGAATGGAAGCAGGGGCAGGGCTACACGATGCCCCTGGCACGGGACCGAAAGTCCGACGTCGCGGCGGTGCTCTCCAACCGGCCGTTTTTCAAGCTGGCGCGGTTTATTCCG
Organism: Nitrospiraceae bacterium; assembly: GCA_036397655.1. GTDB lineage: Bacteria > Nitrospirota > Nitrospiria > Nitrospirales > Nitrospiraceae > 2-02-FULL-62-14. The sequence continues at coordinate 9,879 of DASWIN010000267.1, forward strand.
ATGGACGATCCGATCGTCCGCCGGGGGCGGCTGGCGCCGGCCGGCCGGCAGGCGTTCGCGGCCATGCTGCCGGTGATTGCCAAAGAGCCTCCGCCTTCCCGGTCCTGACGGGCGGGTCGGCATATGGACGAACATCGGCCCATGCGGGTACACTCTTGCCCGGCGTCTCTGTGGACCAAAATCTTGACAAGGAGAGTTCGAACATGCGGATGACCACGTGCGCGTTTGCCTTCTTGATGCTGCTCGCCGGTTGCGCCGGCAAGGGAGAAATCGTGCCGCTGAACGTCCAGGCCATGCCGTCCGTCAGATCCCTCAACCAGAATTACCAGGACCTCAAGGTGGTCGTGGAGCCGTTTGAAGTGGAGTCGGATGCGGGCCGGCTCGGTGTCCGGACCCACCTGGGCGGGGGGAAAACGGTCTTCACGGTGCATGGAGGCAAGCTGGGCGAGGCGGTGGCCCAGGTGGTGGCCGACAATCTGAAAGCCATGGGATTTCAGGTGTGGGTCAGGAAATCGGGCGCGACCGAGGTGCCGGCCAATCCGGACATTACAATCACCGGGCAGGTGAAGCAGCTGTCGGTGGAGGCGCGCAGCCGGTTCTTTTCGACCAAGATGACGGGAAAGGTCGAGGTCGCGATCCATGGGTTGAATGCCTCGGACCGCAGCACCGTCCGGCTGAACCTGGAGGGGGCGCG
>DASWIN010000268.1:0-3515 GCA_036397655.1 Nitrospiraceae bacterium
TCCAAGGCCAAGGAGAAGCTCGCGCAACTGGACAAGAAAGCGGAGGAGTCCGGGCGTGCCATGGAAAAGTCAGCCGAGAAAGTGAAAGGCTCGATCACGGAGAAAAGCGCGGCGGACCAGAAGCAGTTCGAGAAGGGGAAAGCAAATCTGGAAAAAGAACTGGGCTTCTAGCGGCGCATTTCCAGTTTCGAAGAATGAACGGGGCCAACGTCAGGGGCCTATTGTCCCCTTTTTGAAGTGTCCACGAAAGTGGGGCTAGCTCAGAATGTCCCCGTTTTTTCTCTTACGTCGTGTACAGCGCCTGCACGATCTCACCCGTGTTGAACAGCATGGCGTTCATCCGCGTGTAGGCGGCGTGGCCGTAGAGATGGTCGCGGGCGCTGGTCGAGCCGGTGGAGTCCTTGTAATCGACAAGCAGGCACTGCCCGTCGTTTTGGCATCGAGTCGATCGCCGCGTGCATTCCAGCCAGCGTTCGAATCCCTCCCACGGCTCTAATAACTCCCACAGCGCCTTGTTCACGGCCTTGGCCTGCTCGGACGAGGTCACGGCGTCGCCGCAGGCGATGGCCAGTTGCTGGACATAATCACCGCCCCAGGCGATCGGCATTTCCATGGTGATCTGCGGCAGCTCCATCTTGGAGAGCCATCGCTTGCCGTCGGCCCGCATCGGGCGATGGTTGACCACGTGCAGCAGCTTGCCGAGCCCCGACGGATCCCAGCCATAACGGACCGGCGTGCCGAACGTCACGACGTCCGGCGTCGCGCCGTTCAACAGGCCGCCGCCCGGTCCGAGCGATTCGAGCAGGGCGATTTCTCCGTTCTGCGTGGCGGCCTTGAGATTCATGAGCACGGCCTCGCGTACGGCCGATTTTCCCGGGGCGAAGAGATTCGAGAGCAGCGCCATGACCAGCCCCGCCTGGCCGTGGGCCTGGACGAGGACGCGGTCGCCGGCTCCCAAGTCGTGCTCGGCGCAGAGGGCGCGCAACCGATGGAGCAGCCGCACGGCGGCCTCGGTACGGCCCAGGTGATGCTGCTCGCAGGACCAGAGGAGGCGGACACACACCATCGGCCGTGGGGCATCGCGATTGACGGCTTTTCTGAACAGTTCCACGTAGGCGTTCGTAAAATTGCCCGCGTCGCCGGCCTGCTCATCAAGCAGTTTTCTCGTCGCGTCGTCGTTGGCGTAGGGCGGTCTGGCGCCGCCCGGCATGGCGGGCACACCGTTGGTCTCTTGCCGCATGAGCGCCAGCAGCGCTTCCATGCCCGGGATGCCGCGCGAGTAGCCGCGCTTGAGGCCGCCCGCTTCGTCCAATCGCCCTGCGCCGAACAGGTCGCTGCCGAGATGGGTGCCATGCAGGAAGACCACAGCGCGCACCCCGGCGCCGGCCAGCCGCGTGCCATGTCCGGCCATGGCGTCGAGCCAGGCGGGGGAGTCCGGAGGGGCGCCGGCCGGCAGTTCCCGGTAGGCGACGCGCTCGCCGGGATCCTTCCGGTCGTACGCTGAATGTTGAAAGTTGTTTCCGACCGGCATGGTGTCACTCATACCTGAAACGTGAGACGAACTTCAATGGACCAAGGCCCGGTTGACCGGTCCGAAAATAGCGTGCTAAGGTGTCTAGCCTGGATCATCCATGAACGTTTCTACTGCAATCGCGGATACGCTGCTACGACGAGCGGGCTCGCCGCTCAGTCAGTCAACGTCCTGCTTCGAGGACGCCTCCTTTCTTCGCGTCTCCACGCGCCCGTCTCGCGACGCGTCTGCGCGATTTCGTGACGAACGATCATGAATGACCCAGGCTTGTCTATGCGACTTCGATCGGCAATTCGTGTGCTGACAGTAGCCCTCGTTGTTGCCTCGGCCGGTCTTTCCGTCGCGGCTCCTCCGGCTGCTCCGGTCCAGCCCGAACATGTCTTGCTGTTTGTGTTGGAAGGCTTCGGGCAGGACTCGCTCAAGACCGGCGCCATGCCGGTGGTGAACAAGCTGGTCAAGAACGGTTCGGTCGCCTGGTCCGCTACCGCCGTCAATCCGCCCCTGCGCCTGCCGACCATGGCGTCGCTGCTCACGGGCCTGCCGGTCGAGAAACACGGCGTGGATTGGGACACGTTTGATTTCGCCCGGGGCTATCCCAGGCCACCCATGATGTTCGATTACCTGGATTTGGGCGGGGGCAAGGACACCGCCATCTTTTTCATGGAGGAGTCGCTCTACCAGCTTGCCCGCCCCTCCTCCTTCGTGGACTACCAGGTGTGCGGACAACTGCGGCCCGAGTGCCGCGCGTCCAAGGTCGTGACCTACGTCCGGGAGTATTTCAAGAAGGGTGCGCAGGGCGGCTACAACCATTATGTGTATGGGCTGCCTCACTTATTGATCGTGCATCTGCCTGACGCCGCCCGTGCCGGATTGGAACATGGCTGGACCTCCAAGGCCTACGCCACGGGGTTGAAGGAGGTGGACGATGCCATCGGGGCCATCCTGGACGTGTATAAGAACTACAAGCTGCTCGACGATACGATGGTGATCGTGACGGCGCTGAACGGCATCGGGGAGCCGAAGCCGAACGGGTCGTTGCCGCACGTGCCGTGGATTGCGTCCGGCGCCAATATCAAGGCCGGCCATACGATCGCCGGGCCCGCCTCCATTATGGATACCGGGGCGACGATCATGCGCGCGTTCGGTGTCGAGACCTATGTGGAATGGCAGAGTCGCACAATCGAGGAAATTTTCCGCGCCCCCCGAGCGGTGGTGCGGAACGAGCCCGCCCTGGATCTCCATGGCCGGTAAACATCTCAGCATAGCCTGGGGGGCCCTGGCCCTGCTGGTCGCGGCGCCCCTGGCATCGGACGCGGCGCCGCCGGGTGCGCACACCAAGGAACATTCGATCACGTTCGACGCGACGGCGCTGGCGCCGCCGACGCGCTGGCAGGTGCCGGGCGTCACGCCGATGATCATGACGCTCGATCCGGACAGCACCGATGCCTACAGGAGCACCGAGCGGCGGGCGCTCCTGCTCAAGCCCGGCTCGTACAAATTCGGGACCTTCACGTTCGATTTCCCGTTTGCCGTCACGCTGGAGGGGACACTCGACTTTGCCACATCGCTCGATCAATGTGTGGCGGGCCGCACGTCCCAGACGCTCACCGTCAAATGCAGCCGGACGAGTCCTTACGGCGGCACTCGCGACTACGATTACGAATAATGTGCGAGAAAGGCGAGACTGGCGAGAGAGGCGCGAAAAGCGAGAATCGCGAGTCCCGCCCGTCCCGGGCGTCCCGCAAAAAGTGAGTAACCATGTCTCAATCTATTGACGATCTGCTGGAAGCGCTTGAAGATGTCGACGACGCGACGCGGGAAGAAGCCGCGAAAGCGCTCGCCGAGCACGCGGATCCCAAGGCGCTGGACGCCTTGCTCACCGCAATCGGCGACGAGTATTGGTCGGTCCGGGCGCATGCGGGATGGGCGGTCGCCAAAATCGGCGGACCGAAGGCCGTCGAAGCGCTCGTCACACTGTTCAACG
>DASWIN010000269.1:0-6196 GCA_036397655.1 Nitrospiraceae bacterium
ACCGTACGGTAATTCCAGGCGTGGCGCTGGTGCTGTCCGCCTCCGCCGGCCGTTCCCTGTTCGACGGCGTGAACGAGTGGCGCCGGTCGATGGAAGCGGAGACCGGTTCCTTCGAATTGGGCGAGTGGGAGGAATTTGCCAAACGCTACGGCCACGTGCTGCTGTGGCGGTTCGCACAGGTCCGGCTCGAAGCGCTGGTTCGCGCCGAGATGCGCATCCAGTATCGGACGCCGGAGGGCACGCCGTTTCTCTACGCGCTGGCGCTCTATGAGCACCACGATCAGGCCGTGCTGAGCCAGGGCCTCTCGAAGCTGGAGGGATGGGCGAGGGAACCCGGCGATTTCAGCCGGACATCCATTCAGACTTGGCAGACTTGGGTGCAGACGGGCGCCGCCCCGGTGATGGGGCGGCTGACACTCACGCCGACGCAATTGATCGTCGAATGCGAGTCCGGCGCGCGCCTCGATCGCGTGAAGCATCAGCTGGCGTCCACGTTTGGATTCTCGCTGCATTTTCTCGGGGAGGCAACGAAGGCGCCGCCACACGAACCGGCGGAGGTGAATCTTGAGGAGGAGGAGCCGGCCCCGGGTACGGTCGTCGTTACGCGGGAGGCGGAGCAGGAAATTCTGCAGGCCTTTCTGGAGTCGGTCTACCTGGAGTGGGCCGACCGGCCCTCCCCTTCGCTGAACGGGCAGACGCCGCGCCACGCCGTAAACACCGCTGACGGGCGCGCGAAGGTCGCCTCGCTGATCGAGGCCCTGGAGCGGGAGGATCTTGCTGCGCGCCGCACGGGGAAGCCCGGCTACGCCTACGGCCTCCTTCGCGCGCATGTGGGTCTTTGAAGTAGGGGTAGAGGGATAGAGGGGTAATAGGGGTAGAGGGGTAAAGGGATAAAGGGGTAAAGTAGGGCGCGCAAACAGACAAGGAGTCAGAGCCGATGAAAATCGTCATTGGGGTGGATGGATCGAAATATGGGCGCTGGGCCGCCGGATGGGCGGCGCGGATGCCCGTGTCCAAGCCGGTGCGTGTCACGGCCGTGCACGCGGTGGATTTGACGTACTTGAAGGCGCCGTTCATGTCCCAGCCGGTGGTCATCGGCAACGAGCCGTTCCTCCGGGACGAGGTGCGGCGCCTTGAGGATCTGTCCAAGCGGGTGGTGCGCGATACGCGGGCGATGCTGTCGTCGCTCCGTCTGGCCGGCAAGGTCGTCTGCCAAAAAGGCGCCGCCTCCGCGACGCTGTTGCGGCACGCGCGGCGTGGCGACCTGATTGCGTTAGGCAGCCGCGGGCTCGACGCGCTGGACCGGTTCCTGCTCGGCAGCGTGTCCACGCAGGTGGTGCTCCATGCGCCCTGCTCCGTGCTGATCGTGAAGGAGCCGCCGCGGCCGGTCCACCGGCTGGTGGTGGCCGTGGACGGCTCATCGGCATCCGAGAAGGCCGTCCGGTTTGTCCTGCGGGATCTCCTGCCGCAGTGGCAGTTGCGCAACACGGAGATCGTGCTCGTGCACGTGATGCCGCTGTTGAAATACCCGGAGGTGAAGGGGGCCGGGAAGAAACTCTTCAAGCGCTACTCGGATAAGCTGGTCAAGGTCGGATTCACCGTGACGGAGGCACCGCGGCTGGGCCGTCCCGCCGACGAGATCATCGCCGTGGCCAAACAGAAGCAGGCGGACCTGATCGTCATGGGCGCGAAGGGCCTGGGCGCCGTCGGGCGGTTTTTTCTCGGCAGCGTCTCGACGAAAGTGGCCCAGCACAGCCCCTGCTCGGTGCTCGTGGTCCGGTAAACGGGAAGTCCTAAGCCGTTGACTCCGAATTGAATTTGGTTTAATCGGATTTCTTCGAATCCTTTGATGAAGCCGTGCCTCACACGGCCAGATCATCGTCGGGCAAGATGACCGGACGCTCATACAACCATAAGGAGGGTGCGATGTTGAAAGGATTGATTGCGGGCCTGTTCGCGCTGATGCTGATGACTGCCGGCATGGCCTGTGCGGAGGAAGCCAAGAAACCGACGCCGGCCGAAGGGTTCGACATCCACGTCATGGCGCCCCATAAGTTTGAAGACGGCACCGTCCACGGCCCCTATCATCACTACTGCAAGGGCATCTCGCCTGAAATCCTGCAGTGCCTGCTTTTTGAATCCACCGATCCCAATGCGTTGCTGACCGACATTGAATACTTCATCGCCAAGCCGGTCACCCGTGCGCACGTGGACCTCAAGACCTGGAATAAGTTCTATCACGACCACGAGGTCGAGATTGCCACGGGTCGCGTGCAGGTGTTGGACCTGCCGGAGGACAAGGCCAAGGAAGTGGCAGCCGCCGCTGCCAAGACCGACGGGATCATCTTCCACCTCTGGCCGAACGGGGCCAAGGCGCCGAACGGCAAGGTCGGCCACCCGCAATCGGTCGGGCACAAGCATCGCAAGCAATAGCTCATGCTGCATGTGGGCGAGGGGCGCGCGTCCCTCGCCCACGACATCCATGCGATCCACGCTTCTGTTCGCACTTATAGCCTGTGTTGCTTCTGTCCAGGGAACGGCAGCCTGGGGGGCCGACGCCCAGGTGCTTCGTCCCCGTGTGCCGTCCGATCAGATCGATGCGGCACGGTCCGTCAACAACCCGCTTCCTCCGACGCCGGAGGTGATCGGGAAGGGGAAGGCGCTGTTTGAGGGAAAAGCCTTCTGCAAGGCCTGCCACGGTGCCGACGGAAAGGGGCTGCCGAAGGAGTTGGAACTCAAAGGCCCGCTGCCGAGAAACTTTACGGACACACAGTGGCAGGCCGCGCGCACGGACGGCGAGCTCTTCTGGATTCTCAAGAACGGCAGTCCCGGAACGGACATGGCGCCGTTTATTCCGCTCGTGCTGTCCGAGGAGGAAGCCTGGCAGGTCCTGCTCTACGTGCGGTCCTTCCGCCGGCAATGATCCATGGCTGATGGGCGGATAGCACGGCGACGCTGGGATCCCTGTGCTGCATGGACCTTCCTCGCGGTGGCGCTTCTGTCCGTTTTCCCATCTGATGCGGCCGGCTCCGACTGGACGGCGGTGGCCGACGCCAAGCTCAGCTACACCACCGATGCGTTCCAATTCTCGTCCGCCAGACGGCTCCGCTTCAACGAGGACCCCACCCAGCCGACGGTGGTGCAGGTGGAGAAGCCGGAAGACCTGATCTGGGAGCCGTCCCTGGAGCTGACTCGCTCGTTTTCCTCCGGGACCGAGCGGACCGACCTGAGCGTCAAGGCGCGCGGATATCTCTTCACCGACAAGCCGATCTTCAACCATGCGGAGTATCGATTCCAGGTGAGGCGGACGCTGGGACCAGAGACCTCCGTCCTGCTGCGCTACCGGCACGTGCCGAACCTTTTCCTCGGCCCCAACTTCGAACGGCGGTCAGGCCTGCAAACGATCCAGGAGGAACGGGTCACGACGAACGGATGGCGCCTCGAAGTGGATCGCCGCATCTCCGACGCGCTCACCGCGACCCTCGCGGGACGCTACGGGCTGCGATCGTACAATGAGCCGTTCGCGGAGCGCGACACCAGGTTCTTGAGCGCGGCTCCCTCGCTCGCGTATCAGGTGACGCCCTGGGCCAGGGCCCTCCTCAGCTACATGTACGAGCGCGGGATCGCGGATGGAGCGGGGGACACGCGGTTCAACGACGACTTGTCCTACCGCCTCCACCACGTCTCAACGGGGACCGAGCTGTCATTCGATCGGCGGTGGTCCCTGGCCCTGACCTATACCTTTCAACGGAAGAACTTCACGAGCGAGCTTGCCGGCGATACGCACCTGGGGCGCCAGGACACCCTTCACCAGGGCCTCATGGAACTCGGGTACCGCCCGAAGGACGATCTGTTGTTCACGATCAGCTATCAGCGGACCCAGCGCGCCTCGAGCAACGTGTTGCGCGACTTCAACGACACCATCTACTCGATCGGCGGCGAATACCGGTTCTGACGAAGGGCGGCAGGGAGGCGATCGTCCATGGTGGATGCCTCCGCGATTGCAGCCTGCCCGTGCCCATCGCATCCCAGCAACAACGAAAACCCCCGTTGACCATTCGCCGAGCCTTGGCTAGGATATCCCGTCATGCGATCCATGTTCGGATCAAGGTTCCTGCTGTGCCTGGTGTGCTCGGCGCTGGCGGCCGCGCCGGTGCTTGCCCCGTCCGCTGGCCGGGCGCAAGTCACGCTTCCGTCCGAGAGCTACGACCTCAACTTTGCCAAGGGGCAGGCGGAGTATGGCGCGGACCGGTACGACGAGGCGGCGCGGTATTTCCGCAAGGCCCTGGAGGCCAAGCCGGGCGATCCGGAAGCCGGGTACTACCTGGGGCAATCGCTCACCCGCGCGAAACAGTTCGACGAGGCCGAGGCGGTGTTCAGAACACTCCTGGATGCCGATCCGTCCTCCGGACGGGCGCATCTGGGATTGGCCGTCGTGTTCTACGGCCAGGAACGGTTCCGCGACGCGCTCGCCAGCCTGGCGGAGGCGCAGAAGGCCCTGCCGAACGACCCGCTGGTGTACTACTACCGCGGACTGACTCATTACCGGCTCGCGGAGTATGAACAGATGCAGCCGCCGATGGCGAGGGCCCTGGCCCTGGGGCCCGACCTGGCGACCTCCGCGCACTATTACAGCGGGCTGGGGTACTTCCAGGCGGGCGCGCTGGAGGATGCAAAGGGGGAATTCGAATCGGCAAAACAGCTGGCCCCGGAGTCGGAATTCGGGAGATCGGCCGGAGAATATCTTGAACAGATCAAAACGGGCCGCCCACCGACGAAGAAAATCTGGAATCTGACGCTCAGCGTCAGCTCGCAGTGGGATGACAACGTGGTGGCGTTGCCGAGCGGAACCTCGCCGCCGGCCGGCGCGACCGGCATTTCACGAAAGAGCGATTACTTCACGGCGTTTTACCTGCGCGGGGATGTCCGGGCCTTTGAGAAGGGACCCCTGGCGGCTGGCGCCAATTACAGCTTCTATCAGAGCCTCCATCGGACCCTGAGCGGCTTCGACGTCGAGTCCCATACGCCGACGCTGTTTCTGCAATACACAAAGGGGCCGGTGCAGGCGCGGTTGCAGTACATCCTGGACTATGCGCAGGTCGGGCGGTCGCCGTATCTCGTCGCGCATTCGTTCGCGCCGCTGATCACGGTGACGGAGGCGCCGAACCTGTTCACACAAATTCAACTGCGCTATCAGGACCAGGATTTCCAGCACGGCCGGTTTCTCTTCAACTCGCAGCGGGATGCGCGCAACTGGCTGATTGGCGCGACGCAATACTGGTACTTCGCGAAGAACACCGCCCACGTGCGGGGAGGCTACACGTTCGACAAGAATGCGACCGGGGGAGGAAATGTGGCGCTGGCCACGCAAGCGTCGGCGGCCGACTGGTCCTACGACGGGCACCGGTTCCAGATCGCCAGCACCCTGCCTCCCTGGCGGAAGATCACGGTCGACGCAGCCCTCGATTATTATTATCAGGACTATCGCAACGCCAACTCCTTTTCACCGAACGGGGCTGTATTCAGGAAGGATCAGGTCTATACTTACTCACTGACGGTGTCGCGTCCGCTAATGGAACATGTGTCGGTGGCATTTCAATACATACACATGTACGAAGATTCCAACGTGGCGGCGTTCAACTTCCGGCGGAACATATTCGGCCTGTCGCTGACGGGACAGTTCTAACCCGCATTATTTATGACGGTTCGTCGCGAAATCGCACGATCGCGTCGTGAGACGGGCGCCCGGAGCCGCGAGAACCCGAGGCGTACTTGAAACAGTACGTCGAGGGGGTGAGCGGCGAGGCCGCCCGCATGGCCGCCAGATGAATGCGGCCAGGCTTGTCGTAACAGCGAGGGTGCGATTGTAGCAGAAGTGATCATGAATGATGCGGGTTAAGAGGAGGGGCACATGAACAGCGCACGACCCTATCTTGGATGCCTGGTCGGGATCGGCGGGATCGGATTGGTGCTGGTGTCGGGATGGCCGGCCGGCGCGCAGGACGCCGCGCAGAAGGCCATCGGGCTCTACACGGCGGTGTCCGGCAAGGTCATGGCACTCCACACAGGGCAGCCGGCGGCCGCACCGGTGAGCCTGCGCGGAGACGTATATTTCAAGGACGTGATCGAGACGCAGGCGGGGGCTCGGGCCAAGGCGCTGTTCGAAGACGACAGCCTCCTGACGATCGGCGAGAAG
>DASWIN010000270.1:0-10074 GCA_036397655.1 Nitrospiraceae bacterium
CATCCCGGTCCGAGCATTCTGATAGCGGATTGGCTCTATCGATTGGGCGGGCGACGCGACCTTGGGGCCCATAGCTCAGGTGGTCAGAGCGGGAGACTCATAATCTCTTGGTCCCAGGTTCGAATCCTGGTGGGCCCACCAGCCTTCGCCCGCCGAAGGCAAATACCTCGGCGGGCTTCGGCTGGCAAGCCGGGTTTCCCAATTGTCGCCGCCGGTGAAACCACTCAAGTGTTTTCGTGGGGGGCGGGCGATTCAGTAAACTTGGAGGCCGTTTCATTGAAACTCATGCCCTGCTGTGTTAATGTAACGCGTATGATGGCTTACCCACTAAGAGGTCCCGTTGAATCCCCTACTGCGTCCGCTTATTGATTTGCAGGCCCTCGATCTCCGCATGGCGGAGATCAAAGACTCCCAGCGTCAGCTGCCCGTCCTTCTCGCAACCGCCCAAGCCCCTTTCAACGAAGTCGCCAAACAGGTCGCTGACCTGACCGTGTCGCTGGAGACGGCGACCAAGGAACGGCGTTCGCTTGAAAAAGACCTTGAGGCGCACGAATCTCAGACGGAAAAGATGCGGGCGCGGCTCAGCGAACTGAAGACCAACAAGGAATACCAGGCCCATCTGTTCGAGATCGAGATGGCGAACAAGAAAAAGGGCGAGATCGAGGAGCGGGTCCTCGTCTACATGGAGAAAGTCGAGCAGCACCAAAAGGCCATCACGGAATCCCAGGCCAAGAAGGCCGAGGCGGAGAAGTTGTTGGCCGGGGAGAAGACCAGGCTCGACGCGCAGCAGGTCGCGCTGACCGCGGAACTGTCTGACCTGGAGCAGAAGCACAAGGAGATTGCGGTCGGGGTCGAGAAGGGGCTGCTGGCGCGCTACACGAAGTTGAAGGCTTCCCGCCGGGACCAGGCCCTGGCGCCGGTCCGGAACGGCATCTGCTTCGGCTGCAAACTGCAGATTTCGCCCCAACTCGTGGCCGAGGTGAAACGGTCGAATTCACTGCTGGCCTGTCCGTTCTGCAGCCGGATGCTCTACTGGGAAGGGGAGCCGGTCATCGAAGCCGTTGCCGTCCCCGTGCTGGCGGAGAAGCATCAACAGGATGAAGCGGGCGAATCCGTCTAGATCGGGTGTTGAAAACTCCTACAGACCCTCCGAATCCTTGCCCAGGACTGCCTTCGTCGTCTTAAAGTGCAGCTTCGCCACATTCCCCAGCATGGCTTCGCCGTGCTTCTTCACGATCATCCGTGCCGCCAACTCGACGTGGGTGGCGCCTTTCGGCAGCGCGGTGCCGACCTCCTCCGAGAGTCGTTTGAGTCGCAATAAAAACTCCGCGCGGGCCAAAATGGATGCGGCGGCCACAGCCAGGTCCGCTTCCGCTTTCGTCCGCTGCTCGAGCTGGATTTTCTTGCCCTTCTCCAGCAAGGCGGTGAGGATAAACCGCTCGTCGCCGAACTGGTCGGCGATGGCCAGCGGGCAGTCCACCTGCGTCAATAAGTTCTCCAGCGCCCGCGCGTGGCCCCAGGCGAGGAGGCGGTTGAGATTCCTGAATTTGGGATAGAGTTCGTTGTACTTCTGGGGGCCGATGGCGACGATGCTGTGCTTGCAGACCTGGCGCAGGTCCCGTGCGATTTCGAGGATGCGGCCGTCGGAGATTTTCTTACTGTCCCGTACCTCCATGAGACGGAGTTCCGGTTCGATTTCAGGCGTGACGTGTGCGGCGGCGATGACCAGCGGGCCGAAGTAGTCGCCTTTGCCTGATTCGTCGATCCCGATACGATTGGACGCCGTCATGCTGTCTCTATCCTTACTCGTAGGATGTTGAAAAAGGCTTCCAGCTGCGTTCTCGCATTACTCCCGTCCTCGACGTACCAATCTAAGCCTGTCTAAGCCTGCCGGAGGCAAAGTACCTATCCGCTCGCATGCGTTCGAAGCGAGCGGTGCAAGCAAAGCTTGGCATGTACCTCCTCGCCCCTTCGCTCTCGCGGCCTTGCCACGGGAAAGGCGCGCCTCTTGGCGCGCGGGGCGGGCGGGTGACAAAGCGGCCTTTTTGAACATCCTGTAGGGGACGGTGATGTAACGCCGGAGCGGACTCTAACAAACGGTGTGGAGACGGTCAATTCGCCCGCCTCCGCGAAGGTGGAATCACTTGCCTCCGCGGCAGGCCATGGTTATACTGACGGTGCGCGAGAGAGAGGGCTGGATGATCGCTGGCTGAAAGGCTGGAGGAAAGTCCGGACTCCAAGGGCAGGGCGCTGGGTAACGCCCAGGCGGAGCGATCCGACACAAGCGCAACAGAGAACAGACCGCCGATGGCCAGGGCAACCTGGATCAGGTAAGGGTGAAACGGTGGGGTAAGAGCCCACCGCGTTCGTGGCGACACGGACGGCACGGCAAGCGTCGCCTGGAGCAAGACCAAATAGGGGGGCACTCCGAGACTCGACCATATGGGAGCCTCGGAACGGCTGGCTCAGTCAGGCCCCCGGGTAGGTCGCTTGAGGCCCGGGGTAACTCGGGTCCCAGAGAAATGATCATCCTCGCCGGAGCCATCGGCTCAGGCGGGACAGAATCCGGCTTATAGGCCCTCTCTCTCGCGCCCTAATCAAGCCTGAAAAGGGATAATATTCTGGCGAAGCGGCCTTTTCGACTCGATTTTTGAATTGCTCTGCGGAAGTCTCCCTCTGTGATCTTTCCCGATAAGACCTCCACCTGATCGATCAGCACGACCGGCACCCGGTCGCCGTAGCGGGCGGCCAGATCGGCATCTTCGTTAATATTCATGCGGGTAAGCGCGAAGGGGGTCTCTGACTGGACCTGTTGTGCGATGCGCATGACGACGTCGCAGAGGTGACAGTCGTGGCGTGAGAGAACAGTGACGTCAATCATGGTCAAATGCCTTCATCCTGTCTGCTGAACGGCATGAATCTGTTGACTTCTCGCGGAGGGCGATGCTAGTATCACATACTCTATCCCATTGTTTTCTAGAAAGAATCTTCTGTTTACCTGTAAGGGGTAATCGATGAAGCTCACTGGCGCAGAGATATTCCTGGAGTGCCTTAAAAAAGAGGGTGTGAAGACGATTTTTGCCCTGCCGGGTGGCGTCGTCCTCAAGATTTTCGACGTGCTGCATCAGCAGAAGGACATCCAGGTTATCTTGACCCGCCATGAGCAGGGCGCCGGCCACATGGCCGAGGGCTATGCCAAGGCGACCGGCAAGGCCGGCGTCGCGCTGGTGACCTCCGGCCCCGGCATGACCAACGTCATCACGGCGCTGGCCGATGCCTACATGGATTCCGTGCCGCTCGTGTGTTTCTCGGGCCAGGTGCCGACCAGCCTGATCGGCAACGACGCGTTCCAGGAGGCCGACAACATCGGCCTGAGCCGTCCCTGCACGAAATACAATTTCCTCGTGAAGGATGTCAACGACCTCGCGATGACGATCAAGGAAGCGTTCTACGTCGCGACCACCGGCCGGCCGGGCCCGGTGCTCGTGGACATTCCCAAGGATGTGTCGATGAACAAGGCCGAGTTCAAGTACCCGGCCTCCGTCTCGATCCGCAGCTACAACCCGACCTACGAGGGGAACAAGTGGCAGATCAAGCAGGCGGCCGACTTGATCGCCAAATCGCGCAAGCCGGTGCTCTACATCGGCGGCGGCGTGGTGTTCTCGGGCGCCTCGCAGGAGGTCATCGAGCTGGCCGAGATGTGCCAGCTCCCGGTTGACATGACGTTGATGGCGCTGGGCGGATTCCCCGGCGAGCATCCGCTGTCCATGGGCATGCTGGGCATGCACGGGACCTACTGGGCCAACATGGCCATCCATTATTCCGACCTCGTGATCGCGGTGGGCGCGCGGTTCGACGACCGCGTGACCGGCAAGGTGTCGGAGTTCTGCCCGCACGCCAAGGTCATTCACATCGACATCGATCCGACGTCGATCCGGAAAAACGTCAACGTGGACGTGCCGATCGTGGGCGACTGCAAAATCGTGCTCCGCGAACTCATCCAGGTCTTGCGCGCCACGGTGAACGGCGAGCAGAAGGCGCTGCGGAAACCCTGGTGGGACCAGATCAACGAGTGGAGGCAGGCGCATCCGCTCACCTACGAGCAGGACCCGAACGAGGCCATCAAGCCGCAGCACGTAATCAAGCGGCTCTACGAGCTGACGAAAGACCGCGATCCGATCGTTTCGACCGACGTCGGGCAGCACCAGATGTGGACGGCGCAGTACTTCAAGCTGGCCAAGCCGAACCGCTGGCTCACGTCCGGCGGGCTTGGGACGATGGGGTTTGGGTTCCCGGCCGCGATGGGCGCGCAGGCGGCGTTCCCGGACAAGCTCGTGCTGTGCGTGGCCGGCGACGGCAGCGTGCAGATGAACACGCAGGAACTGGCCACGGCGGTGGTGAGCAAGCTGCCGGTGAAGGTCATCGTGATCAACAACGGGTTCCACGGCATGGTCCGCCAGTGGCAGGACCTCTTCTACGAAGGCCGCTATGCCTCCAGCTACCTGGACGTCTATCCGGACTTCGTGAAGCTGGCCGAGGCCTACGGCGCGGTCGGGCTGCGCGCGAGCAAGGTCTCCGAATTGGACGGCATGATCAAAGAGGCCATTGCCATCAATAGGCCGGTATTCCTGGACGTGCCGGTGTACCAGTACGAGAACTGTTACCCGATGATCCCGGCCGGCGGATGCAACCACGAAATGATTTTGAGCGATCCGCCGGAGCTCAAGCAGAAGCAGAAGGCCGGGACTCCGGTGGCCGGCGAGGACAAGGACACGATTTTAACTGCGTGACGCAAAGCGAACAGCGAACAGCTAACAGCGAATAGCGAGCAGCCAGAAACCGGAACTCCGGAGCTATTCGCTGCCAGCTACTAGCTACGGGCTATCGTTATGGAACACATCATCTCCGTCACAGTCGAAAACAAATTCGGCGCGCTGTCGCGTATCGCCGGCCTGTTCAGCGGGCGCGGCTTCAACATCGAGAGCCTGGCCGTGGCGCCCGCGCTGGATCCGTCCACATCCATGATGACGATCGTGACGTCCGGCGACGACCGGGTCATCGAGCAGATCGTCAAGCAGCTCAACAAGCTGATCGACGTCATCAAGGTCGTGGACCTCAACGAGAACGAGTTCATCGAGCGGGAAACGGCGCTGATCAAGGTGCACACGAGGCCGGAGGACCGGGCCGAAGCCCTGCGCATCGCGGACATTTTCCGCGCGAACATCATCGACTCGACGCCGGGCACCTACACGATCGAGGTGACGGGCAGCATCCGGAAGATCGAGGCGATCATCAATCTCCTGCAGCCGCTCGGCATCAAGGAGCTGATCCGGACCGGCCGCGTGGCAATCGCGCGGGAGCCGATCCGGCCGGCCGTCGCGCATCCGAAGCGGGTCGCGAAAGAGTAGCGGGTGCCTTGCCTGCCGGTAGCCCGGGAACATTTTTATTTACTGAGGAGCAAGCCATGAAGGTCTTTTACGACAAAGACGCCGATGCGCAGCAGATCAAGAACAAGAAGGTGGCCATCATCGGCTACGGCAGCCAGGGACATGCCCACGCCCTGAACCTGAAGGAGAGCGGCGTCAACGTCGTGGTCGGCCTCCGCGAGGGCAGTTCGTGGAAGAAGGCCGAGCAGAGCGGGCTGAAAGTGATGCCGGTCGCCGATGCGGTGAAGGCGGCGGACGTGGTGATGATCCTGGCGCCGGATGAGGCGCAGGCCTCCATTTATCGCCAGCACATCGCTCCGAACTTGAAAGACGGCGACTACCTGGCTTTCGGGCATGGGTTCAACATCCATTTCGGACAAATCGTGCCGCCTGCCGGAGTCAACGTCTTCATGGTGGCGCCGAAGGGCCCCGGGCATCTCGTCCGGTCTGAATACACGAAGGGCAGCGGCGTGCCGTGCCTGCTAGCCATCCATCAGGACCCGAGCGGCAATACCCGCAAGGTCGGCCTGGCCTATGCCGGTGCGATCGGTGGCGGGCGCGCCGGTGTCATCGAAACGAATTTCCGCGAGGAAACCGAAACCGACCTCTTCGGCGAGCAGGTGGTGCTCTGTGGCGGGCTGACGTCGCTGATCCAGGCGGGCTACGAGACGCTCGTCGAGGCGGGCTATTCGCCCGAGATGGCGTATTTCGAGTGCCTGCACGAGGTGAAGCTGATCGTGGACCTGATCTACGAGGGCGGCATCGCCAACATGCGCTATTCGATCAGCACGACCGCGAAGTACGGCGACGTGACGCGCGGACCGCGGATCGTGACGGAGAAAACCAAGGCGGAGATGAGAAAGATTCTGAAGGAGATCCAAAGCGGCCAGTTTGCCAAGGAGTGGGTGTTGGAAAACCAGGCGAACCGTCCGGTCTACAACGCGTTGCTCAAGAAGGGCGAAGCCCATCCGATTGAAGAAGTCGGCGCCAAATTGCGGGCGATGATGCCCTGGCTGAAGAGCGGCAAGCTGGTTGATAAGGCTAAGAACTGAGTTGAGAAGTGTCTGATCGCGCAGCCGGCATACCGATCGTCAAGGAAGGGCTTCTCTTTGTGGCCGCCGCCGGCACGCCGGCCGTGGCGGCAGGGGTGTTGGGGTGGACGGGCGTTGCCGCCGCCTTCGGCCTCGTGGCGCTGTTCACCGCGTGGTTCTTCCGGAACCCCAAGCGCTCGTCGCCAACGTCCGATCGGGCGGTGGTGGCTCCGGGAGACGGCAAGATCGTCGAGATTTGCGAAGAAGATGAGCCGCGTTTTTTG
The DNA here is from genome assembly GCA_036397655.1 of Nitrospiraceae bacterium. GTDB lineage: Bacteria > Nitrospirota > Nitrospiria > Nitrospirales > Nitrospiraceae > 2-02-FULL-62-14. The sequence continues at coordinate 6,742 of DASWIN010000270.1, forward strand.
AAGGACAAGAGCCTGCGGGTCAGCATCTTCCTGAACATCTTCGACGTGCACGTGAACCGGATTCCCTGCGAGGGGACGGTGGAGCAGGTGGCGTACCAGCCGGGACGGTTTCTGATCGCGAGCCGGCCGGAGGCGACGCTGCAAAACGAGCAGAACGCGTTGTTGATCCGCGCGGCGCAGGGAGCCAGGGTGCTGTGCGTGCAGATTGCCGGCCTGATCGCGCGCCGGATTGTCTGCTGGGTGGCGCCGGGCGAGACGGTGGCCTGCGGCGAGCGGTTCGGCCTGATCCGGTTCGGGTCGCGGATGGATGTGTTTCTGCCCGTGGGCACCAAGTTGATCGTCAAGGTCGGTGATCACGTGAAAGGCGGGGAAACCCTGCTGGGAGAGCTGACATGCGTGGAACGTTCCTGAAGGAACCGAGGCGGCGCCGGGCCGTCTATCTGATCCCGAATCTGTTGACGACCGGCAACCTGTTCAGCGGGCTGTTCGCGATTCTCGCGGTGTTCAAGGACCATTACCTCGCGGCAGCCGTCGCGATCCTGGTCGCCCTGATCTTCGACATGTTGGACGGCAAATCGGCGCGTTGGACGAACAGCACGAGCCAGTTCGGCGTGGAGTATGATTCGCTGGCCGATCTGGTCGCCTTCGGCGTGGCGCCGGGCCTGCTGATGTACGGCTGGGCGTTGAGCGTCTACGACATGCTCGGACCCGCCATCATGTTCGCGTTCGTGGCCTGCGGCGCGCTCCGGCTGGCGCGGTTCAACGTGATGACGGCCACCAGCGAAAGCAAATATTTCACCGGCCTGCCGATCCCGGCGGCGGCGAGCGTGGTGGCCACGCTGGTGATTTTCGACCGCGAGGTGGCGCAGTTCGGACTGGCCGGGAAGCCCGTCCTGGTCCTCGTGCTGACGATGGCGCTGGCCTTTCTGATGGTGAGCACGATCAAGTATCGGAGCTTCAAAGATCTCAAGTTCAGCGGCCGGGCGCATTTCGACAACCTGGTCCTGGCGATCCTGGTCATCATGCTGGTGGTCGCCTGGCCGCAGGTGATGCTCTTTGTGCTATTTGCATGTTATGCTGTGTCCGGGCCGATCGAGAAACTGGTCATGCTGCTGCTCAAGCCGTTCGGGAAGCGCCCGGCGGACCAGCAGCCGGTGCTGGAGACGAAGGAATAGCGAGAGGCGAAGAAGAGGAAGAGTAGGCGAGTCCGACTGGTTGCAGGGGGTTCAAAAGGGTCGTCCAGCGCGGCCGCAGCGAGCGAAAAGGCGAGGCGTGCTTTTGAGTGTACGTTGAGCCTTTGAGCGATGCGAGAACAAAGCTGGCGGCCGTTTTCAACACCCTGCTAGAGAGCTGGTGGTCGGTGCAAACCAGCCCGTCGCTTGCCGAACTGGCCTCGGAGCCGGATCCGTGAACCGAGAGTAATGGATCCCGGGCGGCCCACGAGACGGGTCACATGAAGGGTGACTGGACTTCAGGAGAGGAGTCCGGCGCTGAATCAGGGTGGTACCACGGAGCGCGTTGACGCCTTCGTCCCTGTACGGGAGAAGGCGTTTTTTGTTTTGACGATGCTGAAAATGGCCCCCAACTTTGTTCTCGGCTCGAACGCATCCTCAACGTACCTCCGAAGGTACGCCTCCGGTGCGTTCTTCGCCTGCGGCCTCGTTGGGAGACCATTTTGAGCATCGTTAGCGGAACCGAGGGGGCCAGCTTGAGGAGGGATGAGCCATGAAGACGCGCATGATTCGCATCTTTGACACGACCTTGCGGGACGGGGAACAGTCGCCGGGGGCGAGCATGAACCTGGAGGAAAAGGTCGTGATCGCCAAGCAACTGGCCCGCCTGGGGGTCGATATCATCGAGGCGGGGTTCGCCTACAGCTCGCCCGGAGATTTCGAGGCGGTGCGGCAGATCGCGCAGCAGGTTGAAGGGCCGACGATCTGCAGCCTGGCGCGCGCGCGTCCGGAGGACATCGACCGGGCCTGGGAGGCGCTCAAGGGCGCGCCCAAGGTGCGGATCCATACGTTTCTGTCCACGTCGGACATCCATTTGAAGCACCAGTTCCGCATGACGCGCAAGGAGGCGCTCAAGCGGGCGGTGGAGATGGTCGAGCGGGCGCGCGGCTACGTGAGCGACGTCGAGTTTTCTCCGATGGATGCGAGCCGGTCGGACGTCACGTATCTGTGCGAAGTGATCGAGGCGGTCATTGCCGCCGGCGCCGGCACGGTCAATATTCCGGACACGGTCGGCTACGCGACCCCGCAGGAGTTCGGCCAATTGATCGCCACGATCCGGAAGAAGGTCACGCACATCAAGAAGGCTGTGATCTCGGTCCATTGCCACAATGACCTCGGCGTGGCTGTCGCCAATTCGCTGGCGGCGATCGCGGCAGGGGCAGGGCAGGTGGAGTGCACGGTGAACGGGATCGGCGAGCGGGCGGGGAATGCCTCGATGGAGGAAATCGTCATGGGGCTCCGGACCCGCAAGGACTTCTACAAAGCCGATACGAAGATCCATACCGAGGAGATCTCCAAGGCGAGCCGGCTGGTCAGCAAGATCACCGGCATGGTGGTGCAGCCAAACAAGGCGATCGTGGGCGCGAATGCATTCGCCCATACGTCCGGCATCCACCAGGACGGTCTGCTGAAGGAGAAGAGCACGTACGAGATCATGCGGCCGGAATCCATCGGCCTCGGCCAGATGCAATTGGTGATGGGCAAGCTCTCGGGCCGCCATGCCTTTCGGCAACGGCTGGAAGAGCTGGGCTACGAGCTCACGGACGAAGAAGTCAACCAGGCCTTCGACCGCTTCAAGCGGCTCGCGGATCAGAAGAAGGAAATTTTCGAGGAGGATCTGGAAACAATCCTCTCCGAGCAGATCCGTCGGATCCCGGAGCGGTACGTGCTGAAGACGCTGGCCGTGCAGAGCGTGACCGGCCAGGTGCCGACCGCCACGGTGGAGTTGGAGATTGACGGGAAGGCCATGAAACAGACGGGAACGGGCGACGGGCCGGTGGACGCGGCCTACCGCACGATCGCCGGCATGACGGGCACGAAGAGCCGCCTGCTGCAGTATGTGGTCAAGGCCATCACGGGAGGCACCGACGCCCAGGGCGAAGTCTCGGTGCGCGTCGAAGAGGCCGGCAAGACGACGAGCGGCAACGGGGCCGACACCGATATCATCGTGGCTTCCGCGAAGGCCTATCTGAACGCGCTCAACAAGCTGGCGCACTGGGCTTCAAAAAATCAGGATCCCAATCAGAAGATTGGGCTGGTGTAACCGGCGGACTGCATCGATGGTGATCCGCCAGTTCGACGACTGCCCGGAGTTTCTCGC
>DASWIN010000271.1:0-7943 GCA_036397655.1 Nitrospiraceae bacterium
ACGGCAGAGTGTTAAGCCTGTTATGCCGGTTATGCCCGTTAATGCCGTTAACGGTGAAACGGGCCGAACGGGCTCAACCGGCTCAACAAGTGGGCGGTTTCGCCACGAACCGTCACGAATACTGTGGGCTAGGCCGATGACAACCCTGCTCAACAAGGTTCGACGACTCGCGCACGCCAAGGATGCGTTCGTGCTTGGCCTCGCGGCGGCCGTGTTTGCGGCGATCGTAGCGTTCGAATCGGTCGCGCCGCTGAACGTCGTTGGCGCCTACGCCTTCGTGATCCCTATTTTATTGGTCGCGACGGTGAGAAATCGCAACTTGATGTACCTGACGGTGGTGCTGTGCGTCGCCGTGACCTATGTGGGGTTGCTGCAGCCCACCAAAAAGCGCGAACGGTTCACGGCCGTGCTGATCAACCGGACGCTGGTCGTCGGGGTGCTCGCGGGGGTGGCCTACTTTGCGATGACGCGGGAGGAACGCAAAGCGCGTGAGGAGGCGGCACGGGCCGAGCTGCTGCGTGCCAATGCGGACCTTGTGGAATTGAAGGACCGCCTCAACCGGGCGGACCGCCTGTCGGCGCTGGGGCTGCTGGCCTCGTCGGTGGCCCACGAGGTCGGCACGCCGCTGCATTCCGTCGCCTGGCAGGTGCAATCGCTGGCGGAGGATCCGCAGGCGACGCCCGAAATGAAAAAGACGATCGCGATCATTGATTCGGAGCTGAACCGCGTGGTGCGCATCATCAAGGACAAGTTGACCCTGACGCGACAGCCGAAGCCGGCCCACGCGCCGATGCGGCTGGATCAACTGGCGCAATCCGTCGTCGCGCTGATGGAGCCGGCGTATATCGGCAAAGGCGTCGGGTTGAAAACGGACCTGGGCCTGGAGCCGGCGGCGGTGCTGGGCGATGCGGAGCAACTCCGACAGGTGCTGGTCAACCTGCTCACCAACGCGCTGGCGGCGACCGGTGCCGGCGGCCAGGTGGTGCTGGTGGTGGGACGTCGGGCGGCAACGCTGGCCGAACTGGAGGAACGGCGCCGCGCAGGCGAGCCGTCGTGCGATGCCATGGTCACGATGACCGTGCGTGACACGGGCTGCGGCATGCCGGAGGAACACGTGAAGCAGGCCTTCGAGCCGTTTTTCACCACCAAGGCGGTTGGCGACGGCACGGGACTGGGGCTGTTCATCAGCCGCGAGATCGTCGTATCGCACGGCGGGTCGCTGTCCATCGACAGCGTGGTCGGCAAGGGCACCTTGGTGGTGATTGCGTTGCCCGCGCGTGCCGGTGCGCAGGGCGCAAGAGAAGAGGGACTGCATGAGCGCGTCTAGCGGGATCATCCTCGTCGTGGACGACGACGCGGTCGCGCGCCAGTTGCTGGCCGATGCGCTGCGGAAGGACGGCTACGACGTCGAGGTGGCCGCGGGAGGGGCGGACGCCATCGCGCTTGGCCTCGCGAAGCGGTTCGACGTGGTGCTGACGGACATCAGGATGGGCGAAGTGGACGGCCTCGCGGTGCTGCGGGACTTCCGGCAACGCAGCCCGGAGACGGCCATCGTCCTGCTGACCGCCTTTGGGTCGATGGATGGCGCGATCGAGGCGATCAAGCAGGGGGCCTACGACTATCTCGCCAAGCCCTTCAAGAAGGAGGAAGTCCGCCTGGTCGTCCGGCGGAGCCTCGAGCACAGCCGCCTCGTGCGTGAAAATGCCCGTATCCGCGAAGAGCTGCGCGAGCGGCATGGCTCTCCGTTAATCGGCAGCAGCCCGGCCATGCTGGAGGTCTACAAGCTGGTCGCGCGGGTATCGGCCGGCAGGAGCACGGTGCTGCTCGAAGGCGAGAGCGGAACCGGCAAGGAACTGGTCGCGCGCGCCGTGCATGCGAACAGCCCGCGACGGGACCGGCCCTTCGTGCCGGTCAACTGCGCCGCGTTGACGGAAACGCTGCTGGAGTCCGAGCTGTTCGGACACGAGAAAGGCGCCTTCACCGGTGCGGTGGCCTCCAAGAGGGGGCTGTTTGAAACGGCCGACCAGGGTACGCTCTTCCTGGACGAGATCGGCGACATCAGGCCTGCGCTGCAAGTGAAGCTGCTGCGCGTGATCCAGGAGCAGGAAGTCCGGCACGTGGGGGGCACCGCGTCCGTCAAAGTGGACGTCCGGATCATCGCGGCCACGAACCGCGATCTCGCGCAACTGGTCAAGGACGGCAAATTCCGCGAAGACCTGTTTTACCGGCTGAACGTCGTGCGCATCGTCCTGCCTCCACTGCGCGACAGGCGCGAGGACATCCCGATGCTCGCCCACCATTTTCTGCATAAGGTGTCGTCGGCCGACGGCCGGCCGATCCGAGGATTCGTGCCGGATACAATGGCACTGCTTGAGCGCTATCCTTGGCCTGGAAATGTCCGGGAGCTGGAGAATGTCATCGAACGGACGGGGTCCCTGGCGCCCGGTCCGCTCATCATGCCGGACGATCTGCCGGAGACGGTGCGGAAGGCGGAGGCGGCGTTGGCCGGGGGCGACGAATCAATGTTGTCGCTGGATGAAATGCAGAAGCGGCACTTGAGCAGGGTGCTGAGGGAAACCGGCGGCAACAAGGTCCGCGCCGCCAGGATTCTGGGAATCGACCGCCGTACGCTCTATCGCATGGCGGAACGGTTCGGAATCGACTTGGGGGAAGAGGGAGGGGAGTAACGACGGTCAATGGTCATCGGTCAATGGTGGGACGCTGGAAGGACCGCATCCCCGTTGACCAGTGACCGTTGACGAATGACCGCTCCTTAGAGCAGTCCCAAAACATTCTTGACCAACCGGATCGTATTCACCGCGCTCTGCGGAAGTGCCGCATCATAGGGAACCCAGGACCCGGTCAGCGGCATCCATTCGCCCTCTTTGCCTTCGTACATGACGTGGACGCTCACGCGGGTGGCCGTTTCACTTTCCGGCAGCAGCGTGACGGTGACCTTGCTGCGGTTCACGCCGAACTGCGTGCGGTACAGCCAGTTGTAACTGCTGATTTCCTCCCGGTAGCCCGTGCGGATCGCCGCATTGCCGTCCGCCCCCCTCATCACGTCGTAGCCGCCGTCCGTCAGGACGCGGACGAAGGCGGCGCGGACCTGCGTCTCGGGCGCCTCCAGAATCACATCCTGCGAATTGCCGGAGGGTTGTTGCGGGGCGGCTGCGCAACCGGCCATGACCAGCAGGCCTGCCAAGACTGTCCACGGCAATCGCGTGCGGGGGGCGTGTCGCATCGGGTCATTCTCCTGCAGAATCGTGCCGGGTGCTTATTTCGGTGAGATGAACACTTCCACGCGTTGGTCGTCCACTTCGCGGGTCAGCTTTTTTTCAAGCCCGTCGGGGTCTCCCACGCGGGCTTCCGGATCATACACGAAACAGAACAGCGTCTGGCAGTCGGGGTGCGTCCAGTAAAAGAGCGCATCGTGTTCCAGCTGGCCGGCGATTTCCTTGGCGCCCACGCCTTGCCTCGTCTTTTTCACTTCGATCACGATCCGGTCTCTCGGCACGACGAAATAGGTGTGGGCGGTGCCGGCGGCGTAGCCGGGCTGCCACGTCTCCCTCCGGATTTCGTCGAATTCCAGGCACAGCAGCGCATGCACGACGTCCTGCGCATCGTACTCATCCTCCACTTCGAGCGTCGGCCGTCCGTCGTGCCGCAGACGTAATTGGCGGGCGACCGCGTGAAAACGATTGCCGATCTTGCGCAGCAGGCCGACTGCGTCCGCTCTGGCAGCTGTGGACGAGGCGGGCTGTCCAGCAGGCGGCGAATGGCGGACGGGCGGCGCAGCAACTTTGGGTGAAGCCGGGGCGATGGGCGGCGGGGGTGGAGCAACGACCGGCCTTGGCGGCGCGACCGGCGCAACGGGTGGAGGCGGCGGGGGAGGCGGCGCCACCGGTTTCGGCGGCGGCGCCACGGCGACGGGGGGTGCGACGGGCGGGGGCGGCGGGGCGGCTTTCGGCTTCTTGCCTTCCAGTTCGAGCTTTTTATCGTCCAGATAGGCGATCAGGCTGTCCAGAAATTCGACCGCGTGCGTAACCTCCGACTTGGCGGTGGATTTGATCCGAAAATTCCTGTTCTGTTGATACTCTGCGGAATCTTCGCCGAAAATGTCGCGCAGGGCGTCCTTGATCTGGAACTCCAGCTTGGACCGTTCCGCATCCTTGTACGGATTGCCCTCCCGCTTCAGCTCGTTCACCGGCTTGACCAGGGCGCGAAGCTGCTCGAGGCCGCCGGCCACCTCGTCGGGATTGGCGAAGGTCTTTTCCTTGAACTGCTGCGCGTCGAAGGTTTTGCTGCGTGTCACCGGTGGTCCTTGACGTGATGGGGGCGCTCATCGGCAATTCCCGCGGACGGATCTTTAAAGAGATCCGGATATTGCTCGGCGACTTGCGGATAGAATTCCGGATACCACTTCTGCATGCATTCCGGGCAGATGCCGTGGGTCAGCATCGTCTGCGTCTGGGCTTCCAGGTATTCCTCGACCTTGCTCCAGTAGCCCTTGTCGTCGCGGATCTTATGGCAGGAGGCGCACATGGGCAGGAGGTCGCGCAGAAGCGCGGCCTGCTCGGTGGCTTTCGTGCGCTGCCACGCAAGGACGGCCGTGATCCAGATGGCCGCGATGGCCAGCGTCCGGTTGCCGGCGGCGATCCAGAATGGAACGCCGGCATCGGAATACTCGTAGCCAAGCACGGTCAGCATCGTGCAGCCGATCGCGACCGACATTCGGAACCAGTGCTGCCGGCAGTTCATCGCAAGCAGGATGGGTATCACGTACAACATGGGGAGCGCCACTCCCCTCGGCAGCAATAGATCGGTCGCGAAGATAGCCGCGGAGGAGCCGGCGATCAGGATGAGCGGCATGATCGGCAGTTCTCGTTCCTGCTGCGGGGTCGATCCGGGGTGTGTGCGCATCGTTATTTCGAAGACAAGCAGGCGTGCATGAATTGTTTCCGCTCGTTTCCCTTGAGACCCTTGGCGCTTGCGTCCTTATTGCATGTTTTCATGTTGTCCTGCTTGGACGCGCCTTTGCTCTCTGTCGCTTTGGCGGAGAGGCAGGCGGACATGAACTTCTGCTGCGCGTCGCCCGTGAAACCCTTGGCGCCGGCCTCGTTGTTGCACTCTTTCATCTTCTGCTGTTGTGGAGTCAGTTCACCGGCCAACGAGAGAGAAGAGGCGTAGATGAACAACACGATGGTTGCAAGCCGGAGAACCCGGGTCATGACGCGCCCCTTCTTATTGATGACCGCCGCGCGCGGAAGCTACCGGCCCACTGTATCGCATTTGTATTTGCTTGGGCAAGAATTGTGGGGAAACTGACCTGGTGCGGCGTGTGGCAGCGGGGAGCTGCCGCCCGGAGTCGTCGGTGATGTGGCGGGCGACTGGGGAGGCGGCGGCACGGTCTCTGCCAGGCGAAACCGAAGGGAGGATGGAGCTTCGTGGGACTGCGGTCTTACGAGTGCCTTTCCGGAGGAGGGAAAAACTGGATGGACTTGGTGACGGTCTTGGTCAGCTTGGTTTGCTCTTCAGGAGTAAACGCCAGAAACCGCACCCCGGCCTTGTCACCACGGAGGTTTTTAACCGTCGCAATCTTCATCGTCGCGCAATTGTCGATGGAACCGGTGGGGGCGGGGAATTTGAGGCGCAGGAGCTGTCCAATACTCAGGGGCTGCTGCGACTGGACTGCGCAGCCGCCTTTCGAAATGTCCGTCACCGTCCCCTCGCCTACCAGTGTTCCGCACTCGAGGTCTACCGGCACGCGCACGGGGATGCGAGGAGCATCACGGCGGTCCCGCGGCTCTTTGGAGGCGGTCATGGCCTGCTGCGAGACCTGGAAGCGGAGCTGGCACGGCACGCATTCAAAGGTGTAGGTGACGCTGCCGGTCGCATCAGGATCACGAGGGGGAGCGGATTCCGAGGTCGCCACGAGAAGGTTGCCACAACCTGTGCAAAACAGCTTTTTCTGTTTCACTTTGGCACCTCGGTACTGAAGCAGGCGTACAGTTGATTACAGTCTAGCGCCTCAGAATTATGATGGCAAGTTCATAATTATTAACGGCAGGTTCGTATTCCAATCGAAACGCACTTGAAGTGTATAAGCCATTGCTGGTTAAGGGTAAAATTGCTGTTTTCGGCGTGCGTCCCATCGCTTGACTTGTACAAGCCGAGAGTCCGTCCGGCTCGAATCAATCGGTCTCCTGAGTAAATACGGAGAGAAGCGCCTGACGCTCGTCAGGGGCCTTCCAGACTTTCAGGGTCAACGCTATACAGGGGCGGAACGGCGAATCGGCATCGGCAGCGGCGACTATCGGCTGAGGAAGCAAGGATCGTCCGGCTCGAGGTCCAGTTTGCCCGGCGGGGAGAGCCCGAAGGCCGTCTCCACGCTCAGGCAGGCCAGGGTCGAGAGCGTGTCCGGCCCGGCAGCGGTCAATTGCTGCGGATACCTGGCCGTTGCGCTGAAGACCAGCATCCCCGACGCGATTTCGACGCCCCGTATTGCGACGGAGGCGCTGGAAAAGGCGGTTCGCACGGCGCCGGGAAACGGCGTGGAGCCGGTGGCGCTCTCGCGGTTGACGACGTTGGTCGCGACGGCGCTCTGGGTGAAGATCACCACATCGACGCCGAGCTGTTTGGCCACAGGGACCGCCTTGTGCTCGTCTGCAAAGGAGCGGTTGACCTGGATGCGTTCCCTGTCGAACGCCTGTTGGAGCTCCGACGGTTCCATGACGGAAAACCCATTGTCCCGAAGCCACGCGACGACGCGGTTGGTGACGACGGGACGCAGGCCCCAGACTGCGATGCGCGCCTCTTTCTCCGGAAGCCGTTTGTGCGACCCATCAGCGATGATATGGAGGGAGGAGGAGGAACAGGAGGGGAGGAGGAAAAGAAAGATAAGGAAAAGAAAACGCATCATAATGACAGCGGATGTTGTTTCTTTATTCCCGCGCGTCTTCACTGTGAGATGCGCGGCCCCACAGTCCAGAAAACACAACCGCACTGAAGGGTTTTCTCCGGCGGCGACAATTGGGAGGCGCTCCGCCCGATGAGCCGCCGGTTCACACGAAGTGCGGTATGTTGGCATGCCCGCCGTCGCTAAAGCTATGGCGGGCAGCCTCGCCCGCCTTTCTATTCGAAATGGTAGGCTTGCCAGCCGAAGCCCGCCGAAGCGTTTCGCGAAGGCGGGCGGAGGCTGGTGCCCCCGACACGAATTGAACGTGCGACCCGCGGTTTAGGAAACCGCTGCTCTATCCAACTGAGCTACGGGGGCGTGAGCACTACGATAACGAAGGACGTCTTGAATGTCCAGCCGCCTGGGCGGCTGGACGAAGAGAGTCAGTCAGTCAGGGGAATCTTCAGGAGCCCACACGAGTGCGGGAGGGTTCTCCACACTGCTATTTTCTGCCAGCCTGGTCGCGCTCGCAGGTGCGCTCCGCGAGCATGCGCTGGCCGGATGTGGCGTCGCTCGGGATCCTGGCCATGCACGCCTGCAAGGAATCTTCGACGGCGCCGACCGCGATTCTTCCCAGCCCCGTGGATGAACCGGAAGGACCTGCGGAAGACTCGCCGGGGCCACCATCCGTGGCACAGGCTGCGGTGAAGAGAAGAGACAACGAGAGAACGGCTCCTGTTCCAAACTGCACAATCGTCATACACGCCTCCTTATAGCGCGGCTGCGCAAACCGACTGCGAACTATACGAAGATGGGAAAGAAATAGCAAGGCCGTTGAACGGAGTCGCATCGTATGCGCGACGCACGTGGCGAAAGTCGTTCACGGCCTTTCGGCTGTCTTGGCGAGGAGGGCATCCTTGTCCGGAATCTGATTCAGCAGGTCAGCGCGCGCCTGGTAAATGCCGGGGAGGCCGCTGCCCATGGCATAGGCGAGCCCGCTCATCTTGTTGCCCAGCACCAGCCGGTTTTTTGTCTTTCCATCCTT
>DASWIN010000272.1:0-3265 GCA_036397655.1 Nitrospiraceae bacterium
ATGACGCCAGGACTGCGCTGAGACAGGCCGCGCTCGAGCTCAGAGAAGCCGAGAATTCCCGCGATGCGATCAAGAAGCAGCTTGCAGGTGACGCGGAGATCACATCCCGTCGTGGCGAAAAGGGCGCCACCGTGGGAGCCCTCTCTGAGATCGACACCCGCATCCGCGCCCTCGAGCAGAAGCTCGACGGCCTGCGGCTCATCTATACGGAGCAGCATCCCGACATCGTCGCCGCCGTGCGCATTATCGCCCAGTTGAAGGAGCAGAAAGCGGCGGAGGACAAAATGAAAACGCCCGCCGCCACCGTATCCGAGGGACCGATTTATGAGCAGTTGACGGTTGCCCTGGCGACGGCCGAAGCAAATGTGGCTGCCATGACTGCCCGGGTTGCGGAGTACCGAATTCGCTACAACGAGCTGCAAGCAGCAGCCAATGCATTACCTCAAATCGAAGCGGAATACGCGCAGCTCACCCGGGATTACGAAGTGATCAAAACCCGCTATCACAATCTCCTCGAGAGGCGCGAATCGGCCCAGATTACGGGGGATGTGGAAGCAAGTGACGTCGTGATGGGTTTCCGGATAATCGATCCGCCCCAGGTGCCGCGCGCGCCCAGTGCGCCAAACCGCCCGCAGCTGATGTCGCTTGTCCTGCTCGCGGCGCTCGGGGGCGGAATCGGAATCGCCTTTCTGCTGAGCCAGGTCAGACCCACGTTTGGTGATGAGCGCCGGCTGCGAGAGGTGAGCGGCCTGCAAGTGTTGGGAACCATCGCCATGGCTTGGACCGATGAGCAAAGCAGACGCCGCACCCGGGGATTATTCGCTTTTGTCCTTTCGTTCCTGAGCCTGCTATCGGCGTACGCCGCAATCATGGCCTCGCTCATGATGACGGTCTCGAGGGTCTAGGATGAGCATCATCGAAAGAATGGCGGAGCTGCTCGGGTCGGAACCCCAGACCCATCAGAAGCCTGCGGGCGCGGGAGAGTCATCTGGCAGGACTGAATCGGACCTGATCGAGCGTGCCGCGGGGGAGATAGGCCGCCGCCCTGGTCTTGCCGAGGAGAAAAGTATTGCCGTGGATCCGCGGGTCAAGGACCTGCCGGTGCGTCCCATCGGCAGGACTTCGCGGACACTCAAGGTGGATCGAGATCTCTTGCGACGGCAGTCGATGATCACGCCCGATGGCGAGCGCACCCTGATCGCGGAAAGCTTTCAGCGCATCAAGCGGCAAATCCTGATGAACGTGGCAAACCCCAAGGCTGGTGCCGCGCCGGCCAATCTCGTGCTGGTGACAAGCGCGCTGCCGGGGGAAGGAAAGACCTATTGCGCGATCAATCTCGCGATCAGCATCGCCCTGGAGATGGACCGCACCGTGCTGCTCGTGGACGGTGACGTCGCCAAGCCATTCATTCCAAAGGTGCTCGGCCTGGACGCGGCAAAGGGACTGATGGACGTGCTGCTCGATCGCAGGATCGACCTCGCGGAGGTGTTGTTGAAAGTCGACATTGGCAAACTCACGCTCATGCAAGTCGGCACGGCGCAAAAGCATGCCACCGAGCTGCTGGCAAGCGGCGCAATGCATGCGCTGCTGCATGAAATGGCTGAGCGCTATCACGACCGCGTCATCATCTTCGATTCACCGCCGCTCCTTGCGGCCAGCGAGGCTGGCGTCCTGGCGAGCCATGTGGGGCAGATCGTCGTAGTGGTGGAAGCGGGTGGAACCTCCGAAGCCGCGCTCAAGGACGCGCTGGGTCGAATTGATTCGAGCAAGGTTACCGGTTTGCTGCTCAACAAGGGCGAGATCCCGAGTTTCGGATACGGTTACGGCTACGGCGGCCATGGCTAGGGCGCGAGGTCGCGCGCATTGGTCGTTGCTGGCAAGCCTCGGCAACGGAGTTTCTGGCCGCTACCTGTCGCAGTTCCTCTCGGTGTTCACCCTGCTTGCCTGCCCGGCCTGGGCTGCCAGATGGGATGTCGTACCCTCCCTGTCGCTTGTTGAAACCTATACCGACAATGTGTTCCTCGTCGAGGACGCGTCGAAGGAGGGTGATTGGGTCACGCAACTCATCCCGGGAATTCGGATTGATGCCACCGGAGCCCGGTTGAAGTTTAATCTCAACTACGCACCGGAAGTCGTCTACTACGCTCGGGGGCAAAAGGAAAACGAGGTATTTCAACGAGGCAATGCGGTCGCCACCGCAGAGCTTGCGAGAAAGCTTTTCTTCCTCGAGGCCGGCGCCAAGGTCGATCAATATGATATTTCGCTCGAGGGCCCTCTTACCACAAGCAACGTCAATATCACCGGAAACCGTGCCACGGCGACGACATTCTTCGTTAGTCCCTTTTTTTCGCGTGACTTCGGGTCTGCTGTCCGCGGAGAGGTGCGATATACCTACAGCATTTGGAACACTGACGATCCGACCATCCTCTCCGACAACGACGCAAACCGCGTCAACGTGCGGCTCGCGAGCGGTCCCGCGTATAAGCGGCTTACGTGGGATCTTGGCTACAGCAGGGAAGACATCAAGTACGAGACCCAGCAGGAGACGCTCACCGAGTTGAGTCTCGCGAACGCACGGTTGCTGATCACCCCGACTGTAGGCGTGCTGGCACAGGGAGGCTACGAAAGCTATGATTCGGGGATTCCCGGATCGGTATCGGATGGGCCGAGGTGGAGCGCAGGCCTGGAGTGGACGCCGACGCCCCGCACGCGTATTGCGGGAACCATCGGCCGTCGGTTTTATGGCGATGCCTATTACTTCGATTTTCGCCACCGCACCCGTCTCACGACATGGAGCGTGGGCTACACTGAGGACGTCACGACCTCGCGCTCCGAGTTCTTCATTCCGGCGACGGCCAGCACGGCTGGATCCCTGGACCAGTTGTTCCTGTCCCGCGTCCCCGACCCGGTCGCGCGGCAGAAGGCGGTGGAGGATTTCATTGCCCGGACGGGGCTCCCACCGAGCCTCAGCGAACCGGTCAACTTCTTCAGCGACCAGATATTCCTCGTGAAAAGATGGCTGGCATCCGCAGGTATCTTAGGAGTCCGAAACACTCTGGTCTTCAATGCATTTAAGGAAACCCGTGATGTGCTGTTCGCTGGCATAGTTCGGCCCGGTTTTGGTGATTTCGCCGCGAGCAACACGATCCGGCAGACCGGGGCCGGCCTTGCGTGGAATTGGCGCGTGACGCCATGGACCACCTGGAATCTGGGTGGGAGCTACGGCCGTAACGAATTCCTCGACAGCGACCGGGTGGACCACCTC
>DASWIN010000273.1:0-18452 GCA_036397655.1 Nitrospiraceae bacterium
GCGCGGGCTGCCCCGGCAGCACCAGCACATCCCGAACGGACAATTCTCCGTCGATTTTTTCTGCGGCGTAGGCGTTTAAGCCGGCCAGTACAATAACCGCGCAGCATGCCAGGCAGAATCGGTGAAATCTGCCACCTGTTACGGTTTCACGTTTCACGCGATTACACGAGTCCATGCCCGCGCCTGGCGATCGAGAACGCATCCACGGCGGAGAAGATGGCAAAACTCAGGTAGAGCAATTCCGCGGGAGGCCAGATTGTGCGGGAGACGACGACCAGCGCGAGCCCGAAGGCGAGGAAGGTGTATCCGCTTTTTTCACCCAGGTAGAGGTGGCCGAGACCGGCGATCACCGAAAGCGACGCGGCACGGACGCCATGCCAGGTTTTTCCCCTGCTATCCATCGGAATACCGTGACTGGTAACCGGTGACGTGTGACGGGCCAAAATCGCAAACACAGTACTGTCCTGCACCCTTCACGTCACTCGTCACTTGTCACGCGTCACGAGCTTCAGGGCTGCCAGCACTTCCTTGGCGTGCCCGTCCACCTTGACCTTGCGGAAGGCGGCCTTGATCATGCCGGTGCCATCGATCACGAACGTGCTGCGCTCGATGCCCCAATATTTCCGGCCGTACATGTTTTTTTCCTTGAAGACTCCATAGGCCTTCGACATCTTGGCGCCCTCATCACACAGCAACGGGAACGGGAGCTCATACTTGGCGATGAATTTCTGATGCGAGGCGGCATCGTCGAGGCTCACGCCGAGCACGGCCGCACCGGCTTTCTTGATGGCCGTTTCCGCGTCGCGGAAATCGCAGGCTTCCTTCGTGCAACCCGGCGTGTTGTCCTTGGGATAAAAATACAGCACGACCGGGCTCCCCGTGACGTGCTTCAGCGTGACCATCCGACCTTCCTGGTCCGGCAATGAAAAGTCCGGCGCCTTGTCGCCGGCACCGACGGGCTTAGCCATGCTGGAGTGCTCCACCTGTCATGAGCAACCGGGCCGGATGGTGTTCGGGTCAACGCGGTCCGCCACCGCCGGGACTACGAGCGGCACCGCGGTAGGGGCTCGCCGGCTCTTTCTTGGGAATATTGGAATCGGGATGGCTATACGGGCTTAACGCAGGTGAATCCCAAATCACCTTATTGCCCGGCGCGAGGTTGGCGGCCTGCATGAATTGTTCCCGAGCTGCATCCGCATCCCCCAGCTTGAACAAGACAAGCCCCAAGTTGTAATGAGCCTCCCCGGAATTGGGCGCTTCCGACACCGCCTGTGTGAACAGCGTCTTGGCCTCATCATACCGCCCGGCCTGAAATGCGTTGCTGCCCTGCGACACGTACTGCTGCGCGCTTGGCGCCACGCTCGACGGCAGCCGCAGCGGCTCACGAACCTTCACCTGGTGGGATTCGCTTGCACAGGCGGACAGGCCCCACACGAGCGGTAAGGCTGCAATCGCCATCGCGCTGATTCGTTTTGCGCTCATGAATGCACCCTCTTTCGGCTTTCCTCTTCGAACGTTTTTCTATACAGCACATCCCACTCCTGGCTGCCTTCCACGATCGGTCGCGAGTAAGAAGCCAGGCGGGCCCGTACCGCATGATCGACGGCTTCCTCCTGTGCCAGTTCGGCCGCCAACACGCGCTTGATCTCGCGCAGGGCCGCCGTGTCGTCGCCGGTGAGTTTCGCGACCATGCTCTTCTTGATCGCGCCGAGGATGACGTGCGAGAGATGGCTGACTTTCTCTTCACTGAGCACGATGGGCTCCCTACAGAATCACGCCGCGATCCTTGGCCAGCTGTTTTTTCACCATCAGAAACATCTTCTGGTAATCCACCTGGCCCTTTTCAATCTCGGCCTCGTACTTCTTCATGAGGGTCCGCACCTCGTCATTCAGTTTGTCCTCGACCGACAGCTCCTCCGTAATGGCGTGTCCCAGCGTCTCCACCAGCGCCTGGTGCGAGCCTGACAGCGCCACCAGTTTCTGCTGGGTCAACCGCTGGGCGAGCGACTCGGTCAGATGCGCGATCCGTTGCTTGGACAGCTTCATGCCCGTTCAACCCTGATGCGCGTGGACCCCATCGCCTGTCGCAGCGCCGTGGCGTCCCCAATAATATGCCCGATGACGTTGACCCGGTCGGCCGGGACCGGGTCCGACCCCATGCTCATGGGCGTCCGTCCAAAGAACACCGCCAGCACTTCCCCGGCGCCCCAGAACGCGACATCGCCGATCTTGACCTGCGTGGTCGCCGTTTCCCGATGATCCTTCACGCCTGAGATTTTGAAATAAAACTCCTCGCCCCACATGTTGACGGGCGCCTCGACCGGCAGCGCGGCCATGACACCGTCTGCAGTCCTGTTCGACTTCAGTTCGGCTTCCAGCTTGACCGGTCCGACGATGATGCGAATACGCTGCGGCGCTTCATCTGCCATAGGGGGTGAGTGGGCGGGTCACCGTTGAGGAACGAGGCGCCCGACTCGCGGGATGCTAACTTGTTTCCCAGGTGAAATCAAGGCTGGCCCGCATTATTCATGAGCACTTCTGCTACAATCGCACCCTCGCTGTTGCGACAAGCCTGGCCGCATTGAACCGGCGTCCAGGCGGGCGGCCTCGCCGCTCATCCCCTCGACGTACTGTTTCAAGTATGCCTCGGGTCCTCGCAGCTCCGGGCGCCCGTCTCACGCCCCCACCCTTAACCCTCCCCCATAGTATGGGGGAGGGATGGGAGGGGGAGGCGACGAACTGTCATGAATAACGCGGGCTAGACTCAGGCCGGGAGAGGCCGTGATGCTGGAATCCACGTTCGTGTTTTTAAAAGGCGTCGGGGAATGCACCGAACGCCGGCTCTGGGACGAGGGCATCGCCACGTGGGATGCGTTTCTCGCGGCCCCGTCGTTGCCGGGCATCTCGCAGACGCGAAAGACCCTCTACGATACGGACGTGGCGGCGGCACGGGAGCACCTGGGCAGGGGCAACGCGCGTCATTTTTCCCGCTGCCTCAAACCGCGGGATCAGTGGCGGCTGTTCGACGCCTTCCGACCCCGCACGGTGTTTCTCGACATCGAAACCACCGGCACGTCGCCCCATGAAGGCGACGTCACCATGGTCGGGCTCTACAGCGCAGGCCGCATGACAACCCTGATCCGGAACGAGACGCTGACCGGCCAGCGTCTGGCTGAGGAACTGGATCGTTGCGATCTGCTCGTCACCTTTTTCGGCAGCGGCTTCGACCTGCCGTTTCTGAAAGCCAAGTACCCCCTGCTGCAACTCGACCAGCCGCACTTCGACCTCTGCTTCGCCGCCAGGCGGCTGGGCTATCAGGGCGGCCTGAAGCATATCGAATCCACGCTCGGTATCGAACGCCATGCATCCGTCCAGGGGATGGACGGCTGGGAAGCTGTCCGCCTCTGGCACCAGTGGCAGGCCGGCGACGAGCAAGCCCTGTCGCGCCTCGTGACCTACAATGCCGCCGACGCAAAAAATCTCGAGCCGCTCGCGGAGCATTTATACCGCGAGATGGTCGCCCGACACGGTCCGTCCGCCTTGCCCCGTCGTTAACACGCCGGCCCAAAAAGATTGACAACCCGGCAGGCCGGCAGGTAGCTTCAGCGGACACATGTTCGCGATTAATGACACGTCCGCCTGGCGATCCTGGTTCTCCGGTGGCATCCTCGTGAGTGCGCTGGTGCTCGCTTTCGGAACTGCGCCGGCCCGCGCCGCCGATCCCCAAACGCCGGAAGAAGCCATCCGCCTGCTCGTCCGCGCCAATGCTGAAAAAGACATCGCGACCCTTTCACAATACATGGCTCACGACGCGGACGTGGTCGGCTACACCATCGGCGGGCGGAAATATGTCGGCTGGCCGGCCTTGGAGCGGGCGATGCAAGAGGAATTCGATACCGTCACCAGGCTTGAAATTCCCATCACGGAACTCAAAGTATGGCAAAGGGGCGACGTCGCCTGGTTCTCGATGGAACTGGATTACATCCGCTACGTCGGTAGCGGCGCAAGCCAGTCTCGGACGTCGCTCCCTCTGCGCGAAACCGGAGTCTTGGAGCGCCGGAACGGACGATGGATCTTGCATGTCTGGCACGAGTCGTCCCAACGCGGCCCGGCCATCAAAACGGCCTCCCAAAGCGGCGCGGCGACCGCGCAGAAGGTGTCCGGAACGGATGGGATGCCGGACGTCAGCGGCGAATGGGAGATCGAAGAAGAAGACAAAACCTACCGGGCGACGCTGGACAAGTCCGGCCACGGCAGCTACACGCACAAGGGCGGCATGCTCACCACCACCGGCTATGCCAATCGTCTCTGGCAGGGCACCTGGCGGCAGCCGGAAAACGACCGTGAGGGTGGATTTGAAGTGCTGCTCTCGGAAGACGGCAAAGGAGCGAAAGGAATATGGTGGTACGACCGCGTAGGCGAGCACAACAACATTCCTCCGCGCGAACACGGGGGAGCCTACACCTGGAAACGGCTGACACCGATTCCGGGCCATTGATGAAAGCCAGAACCGACTCACTCCAAGGAGACGTTATGAACCGTTTGCTGCTTGCAGCCCTATTGACAATCCTGACCGTGGGACCGGCCTTTGCTGATGGCGGCCACCATCACGGCAGCGCCCCGGCCGTGCCGACGCTCAAGAATCAGGTGACGACGAGAATTTCGTTCACCGATGAGACCGTCACGCTGACGTTCGGCCCGATTGACCTGCCCTCCCCGCATGAAGGAGACCTGGCCGCCAGCCTCCCCAAACATGTCTTTCAGATGCCAGAGGACACATACCTGACCGGCTATAAATCCGAAGTCTTCACAAAAGAAGGGAAGCCCCTGCCGCAGAATTATCTTCACCACATCCTGATGCTGAACAACGACAAGCCCAGCGTCTCCTGCGACGGCGAGCCGTTGTTCTTCGCAGGCGCCGGCCTGGAGATGACGGAGGCGCGCTTCCCGGACGGATACGGCGTCAAGCTTGAAAAAGGCAAACACCTCATGTCCGTGGTCGCCTTCTATCATAAGGCGCCGCCGACCAAGGACGTGATGGCCCGGTTCACGATGTACACGGCCAAGAAGGGCAAGCCCATGAAAGACATGGATGTCTATCAGGTGGGCATCAACATCGTCTGCTACAGCAAGTTTTCGCAGCGCGGTCCGGACCAAACGGATGAGGGCATCGAGATCAAGCCTGGCGTCACGGTGCATTCGGCGCCGCTCAAGTTCAAGATGGATGGATGCGTCAAGTTCGCCTACCCGCACGGGCACGACGAACTCCTGCTGATCACGCTGGACAACAAGACGACGAAGCAGACGCTCTTACGGACCGTGCCCGATGTCGAGTTAGACGGAACCTTTATCGCCTTTCAGCCGCACCAGGTCTACAAAGATCCCCAGGGCTTTCCCGTGAATACGCGGGACGAGTATGAAATGACCATGGTCCACCATCACCCGATTCACATCCCCACTGTGCAGCATGGCATGGGCAACTACCTTCTCTACATGACTCCCGGCGAATGCCCATCTGAAAAGATGGCATCCTCCGTCCAGTAGTCTCCTTCTTCGCATCGCATATGGGGCCCTGATTCCACCAGGAATCAGGGCCATTTTTTTTAGCCCATGATCTGACTTTATGCCTATATATTGTGGGTAAATCACCTCTTGACTACAGTATCTTGTTGTGGCATAGATTATTTGCTTCCTCTGGAGTGCACTGTCTCTGATGGAGTCTACCTATAGATGAACCCGCCCCATCCAAGAAAGTCCTTTGAGTCGATGGTCCCGCAAAGCGTTGGAGGTAAATTGACGCGGGGGCTAGCCTCCTCGAACACCAAGTCATTGGCGCTTCTGCTCATCCACGAACAGGCCGAGGAAATCAAACAAACCACGATCTGCATGCGGCAGGTCTATCCCGGCTGTCGAGTGGAGGCCGTCTATTCCGCAGAGGAAGCGCTGGAGTGGGGCCCCAAGCATGAGTGGAACGTCATTCTGCTCGACGAGCAGCTCGCCCACCAAAATGTTCTCGATCTGCTACCGGAGCTGCGGCGCCGGGCCCCTTCGTCCGTCATCATCGTCCAGGCCGAGCATCATGACGCCAAGACGGCGGCCAAGGCCCTGCAGGCCGGCGCGGATCTCTTCCTGTACAAGAAATCACCCGCCTTCCTGACGGAATTGCCGATCGTCACGCGGGGAGTGCTCGAGCAACGAGCGCTCCAGAAGGAGCTCGCAGCCGAGCGGGAACGCCACTCCTGCCTCATCGAGCACTTCCCGGGCCTGCTCTATGAACTGGACGCGGACGGTCGATTTGTCGCTATCGGCGCCGGGGTGATGGCATTGTTGGGCTACAGCCCTCAGGAATTGATCGGCACCCATTATTCGGCGCTGCTGCATCCGGACGAGTGGCAACTGGCGCGGCACCATCTTCACGAACGCCGGACTGGCCTCCGGGCTCAGCACGGCAAGTCGGTCCGATTCATTGGAAAGCATGGCGGCGTCGTGAGAGTCGCCTGCCAGACCGCCGGCCTATATGGTCAGCAACGGCAGTCTCTGGGTACCATCGGCATCATCAAGCACGCGATCGAAGGTAGTCCGGTGCCGGCGCCTGCCCGTCCCTACGGACCCCCTCTCCACACTGATCCGACACCCTTCACAGCCCCTGTCGTCAAGGAACAGCACCCCTCTTATTCCGATAAGCGCCGTGCAGAGCGCGTCTCAGTTCAGATGGAAGTCTCCCTGCACCTTCGAGATGCCGCATTTCCAGGGGTCGTCCGTGACATCAGCCTGTCTGATGTCTATGTGGTTGTGAAAGGAATTCCTGCTGTCACACGAGAGCAACCGGTCCGACTCAACTTTTTTCTGGAAGGGGCCATCCTGCAGGTTCATGGAAAAATCGCCGAGGTGCGGCAGTCTCTCGCGCCTTCACAGGCATCCCCAAGCGCGGCAGGGCTCGGCCTTGTCATTCTGTACGCAGATATTGGATCCATTGAAAGGCCAATCCTCTCCTCACTGCTCGAAGAACTCCGTGCCAAGCCGACCTGTGCCAAACTGACGATTTTTCCGTCGTTATCAAAAAACCCCGATTCGAATTGATCACTTTGGCTTTCTAGTTTCCCCGCAACATCACTCACGCCACTCCCGTCGAGTGAAGTGCCTGACTCGCTCCGTACTGGAAGCCCTTCCAGCGTTTGCACGGGAACAATCCATAGGCCGTCGACCGTACAAAATTGGCCAGCGCATCTTCCTGTAGAGGTGATTCACCGCAGGTTGTTGAAAAATCAAAATAATTTTACTAAGCACGACTTGGCTTGCTATAGTGGCCGCTCTCTACCAATTGTCTTGCAAGGAGGCTTTGATGCGGCAAACGCCCGGTCCCACTTCAAAGGCGCTTCCTTCAACGATCAAGCGCGCGCCAACGGCGCCTCTGGAGCAACCCCGTGCAATTCAGCCCAGGCGCTTTCTGCGAGGGGCCTTCCGCATCCCCGTCTGCATCCAGCAGGGGCCGCACGAGACGTGCGGCGAAACCGTGGACTTCACACCAGGTGGAATGCGTCTGCTCTGCCGTAACGCCAGGCCGCTGGCGCCGGGGACCGCGTTGAACCTGAATTTTCAATTCGGGGAAACCTGCCATCTTAGCGCCGCTGCGCAAATCGCCTACTGCCTCGCGTCGTCTCAGGACAAGACGCAGACGATGGGAATCCGGTTCGCGGGCCTGCGAGACTGGGAACAAACCATCGTTCTCTCGGCGCTGAAGGAACTCTCAGAATCTGACCACTCCAGGCAAGCCTCGCTGATCACCTTATTCGTGAGCGAAAATGCCATCGCGCGCGAGGCGGCCTCCCTCACGACTGGCACGATGGAACCGGTGATCGAAATCCGACGCCGACAGGCCGTCGAGGTTCCCTTTTCGGACCGGCGAACAGACCAACGCCGTCGTCGCCGACGCGCCCCCGTCGATCTACCCATGACCTTCCTTTATCAGGGACGCCATATCACTTCGAAGTGCGTTGAGATCGGTCTTGGAGGGGTACGCCTCAA
Source organism: Nitrospiraceae bacterium (assembly GCA_036397655.1). Taxonomy (GTDB): domain Bacteria; phylum Nitrospirota; class Nitrospiria; order Nitrospirales; family Nitrospiraceae; genus 2-02-FULL-62-14. Next base: position 8,026 of record DASWIN010000273.1, read on the forward strand.
TTCAGCGGTCCCGATTCCGACTGGGACCAAATTAGTGCTGCAGTTCTCCTTTAACCGCAACCAATGCTTCATGGGATTCACCGGAACGGCAACCGCCGTAGAACGCCATTCCGCGAGCGAGGAGACGGACTACTACGCCGTGCGTGTCGAGTTCAAGACTCTAACGGAGGTCGAAGAAACCGTGCTTGCGGCCTGCATAGCCGAATTGGTGAAGACTCGCGAACATATTGCCATCGGAAACATTGCCAATTTCTCGGAACAGAACATCTCCCTGCTCGTGACCAATCACGATGTTAACCCCGGACGCCTTGTTCGGCGTCGGGTCGTCATCACAGGGATTGGCGTTGTATCCCCCATCGGCATCGGCAAAGAACATTTTCTGCAAGCCTTGAAGGAGGGACGGTCCGGCGTCAAACCCGTCAGCGGATTCGATGTGCGGGATCTTCCCTCCAAGCTGGCAGCGGAGATCATCGACTTCGACCCGCACGCTTTCCTTGGGGCGCGGAGGATCAAGCAGATGTCACGGTGCGCTCAAATGGCCGTGGCCGCAGCTCAGCTTGCCGTATCGGACGCCCGGTTGGATCTCGAAAAAGAAAACCGCGAACGTGTCGGGGGCATCATCGGGTCGTCTGTTGGCGGTCTCCGCATGGCGTTTGAGCAAAACGACGCCTTGCAAACCGGTGGCTATAAGAACATGAACCCATACTCATTGATCGGAGTCTATCCCAGTGCAGTGTCCGGGCAGGTCGCAATCGAGCTCGGGCTACTCGGACGTACGGATACGATTTCCAGCGGATGCGGATCTTCAGGAACGGCGTTCGGGGTGGCCGCGGAAATGATTCAGCGTGGAGAGCTCGATATGGCTGTGGTCGGCGCGGCCGAGGATCCCCTGGAAAAGACCGTCTTTAATGCAATGTGTGCCGCCGGCGCCATGTCCACGATGAACGACGGGACCCCGAGGCCGTTTGACGCGGAACGGGACGGTCCGGTGCTGGGGGAAGGCGCTGGTGTCCTCATATTCGAGGAACTCGATCACGCGCTTCAGCGCGGCGCCCGTATCTATGCCGAATTCAAAGGTTGGGGATCAACGGCCGATGCCTTTAGCCTTTCACGGACGGATCCTAAGGGCCGGCAAGCCGAACGCGCCGTGCAGATGGCCTTGCACGATTCAGGCCTGATCCCAGATGACGTGGATTACATCAATGCCTATGGGATCGCGACGCCTTCATGTGACTGGGCGGAGGCTGCGGTCATCAAGCGCATCTTCGGTGAGAGGACGAAATCGATCCCGGTCAGTGCGATCCAGTCCATGATTGGATACCCATGGGGAGCCTTGGGCGCTTTTCAGATGATTTCAAATTGCTTGGCCATTTCAGAAGGCGTGATTGCCCCGACACTCAACTACTCCAGCCCGGACCCCAACTGTGACCTGGATATCGTCGCCAACAAATCCCGGCAGGCTTCGATCCGGACTGCCATGAGTAATTTGTTCGGCTGCGGGAAGAACGTCGTGCTCATCACGCAGCGATTTGACCAATAAGCGACGTCGCAGGGGGTGATTGCGTGTCGGACGCTTATCCGAGCGGCCTGGATTTATACGGCCTGTCAAATCTGATCAGTTCCATTGTCTTTATTGGGCTGGCCGTGCTCGTCTTCCTTAAGGCCACCCACCGGCAAGCCGGTCGCATCTTTGCCCTGTGGTGCATCAGCGTCGGAGCCTGGGCCTTCTGCGTCTACCAACAAACGGTGGCCCACTATCCTGAGCAGGCTCTCTTTTGGAGCCGCGGCTTGCACGTATTTTCATCCTTTATTCCCGTGCTGTTTCTTCATTTCATTCTCTCCTATCTGAATAATGTCAGGCAGTCGTTAATCGTCGCGCTCTATGCTGTCGCATGCACATTCGGCGCCTCGTTCGCTTACACAAATACCCTGTTCATCCGCGAAGTATCTCCCATAACCTCATTTGCCTTCTACCCCAAGGCAGGACCGGCCTATCCCCTCTTCCTCGTATATTTCAGCACCTGTGTCCTGACAGGATTTTACGATCTCTGGAAAGCATATCAGGTTGCGGACCTGGCGCGGCGCAATCAGATGCGGTACCTCCTTTCCGCCATGATTATTGGATTTGGTGGTGGGACCACGACCTTTCTCCATGTCTTCGACATTCCCATTTTTCCATACGGAAACTATGGGCTGGTAACCTTCTGCGCTGCAATGATCACCTACGCCATCGTCAAACACCGCCTCATGGACATCACCGTCGTCATCCATAAGAGTGTCGCGTATGGATTTCTCCTCGCCTCGATATTTATTCCGACTTATCTGGCCGTGGCCGCCAGTGAACGAGCGACTCTCTACTCGGTGCCACCCCTGCTGGCGGGCACGCTAATCATCGCCTGCGGTCTGTGGGTGCTAATGAAGCAACCTGAGGCATTGGTGAACATCACGTTCAGCCTGGTCTGCGGCGCCGTCAGTATCTGGCTCCTCAGCTTCTTCATGGTCTATTCCTCGGCCGATGAGGCGGAAGCGAGTGTCTGGGGCCGATGCGTGTATGTGGGCGTCGTGTATATCCCGGCCTTATTCTATCACTTCACGAGCAGCGTCTTGCAGCGCCGAAAGCCCAACAAGCTCATTGCTGCCAACTACTTTACCAGCACGGTATTTCTCATGCTCCTCCAGACTCCCTATCTCGTGAATGGGAATTACACGTATTTCTGGGGTCACTATCCGAAGGCCGGCCTCCTGCATCCGCTCTTCCTGATGTACTTCGGCCTGGCCGGCGGATGGTCGCTCTTCAGAACCTACAAGGGACACCTGGCAGCTCAATCCATCAACGCACCGGAAGCCGCACGACTGCGGACGCTCTTCTGGGCCTTCGCCATCGGTTACGTGTCATCGCTCGATTTTGCACAAGCCTATGGCCGTGAGTTCTACCCGGTCGGGTATGTCCTGGTCAGCGTCTGCGTCCTGATCGTCACGTACACGCTCCTTCAATACCAGGAGACGGAAAGTGCGCTGATGCCGACCTCGCCGCGCTCATTGCTCTACGTGCAGACGCTCGGCCTGATTCCCGTCTACGTCGCCGTCCTGCTGCTCATCCGGCTCTTTACAGGGACCACCCAGTACCTCCTCACCGGCATTCTGCTGGCAACTTTCTTGATTTTTGCCGGCGCCCTCGCCGGCATCCAGAAACGGGTTGAACAGGCCATCGCGCGCATCCTGTTCAAGCAACGCCACGACGCGTATGAGACGTTGATCGAGTTCAGCAAGGCGATGGTGACCATATTGGATTTAAGTTCGCTGAGCAGCACCATTATGGATACACTGGCCCGCGCGCTCGGCATCGAGAAGATCTCGCTGTTTCTGCAGGACAAGGAAAAATCCCAGTACTATCTTGCCACCGCCCATGGTTTGGATTTTGACGAGATGAAAACCGTCACGTTCTCGGCGACCGCCCGCCTCCCTCAACATCTCGCCCGAACACGCTCGATCGTTGTATTGGAAGAAGTGCGGCAGGGCGGGAGCGGCCCCGCCGAACAGGCCGTCCTGGACTCCTTGCAGCTCCTGCAGTCCGAGCTCAGCATTCCGCTGGTCAACAAGGAGCGCCTGATCGGGTTTTTGAATTTCGGAAAACGCGTCAGCCGGAGCATGTATTCCGAAGCCGATCTGGCCCTCCTGACTACGCTGGCCCAGAATGCGGCAGTCGCGCTCGATAACGCCATGTTGTACGAGGATCTCCGCCGGTCACGCCTGCTGATGCGCCGGACGGACCGGCTCCGATCCCTGGAAACCATCGCGGGAGGCTTTGCGCACGAGATCCGTAACCCGCTGACATCTATCAAGACCTTTGTCCAGTTGGCGCCGGAACGCAAGCATGACGACGAGTTTATGGGACACTTCAGCCGGATCGTCCATGAGGACGTGCTCCGTATCGAACGCCTGATCCAGGAGATCCTGGATTATGCCCGCTATATGGAACCCAAATTCTCCGTCGAGAACCTGAATGACCTCGTGTCGTCCTGCCTCTATTTCGTGGAAGTGAAAGCCGAGAGCAAGAATATTACGGTCGAAAAGGACTTCTCCCATGCGCTGCCGAATGTCATGCTCGATCGCCAGCAAATCAAGCAGGTTCTGCTCAATTTGCTGATCAATGCCATGGAGGCCATGAGCGACCGCGGCGGGCGCCTGATCCTGCGGACGCGACCACTGAACAAACCGGGCGGAGACCAGTGGGGCCAGATCGAAGTCCGCGACACCGGGCCCGGCATCGCTCCGGCCGATCTGGACCATATCTTCGACCCCTTCTACACGACCAAGCACCACAGCGAGGAGCGGGAGGGCACCGGGCTTGGCCTGACCATCGTCCACCAGATCATCCAGGAACACCATGGCTATATTGAAGTGGAAAGCCAGCAGGGGCGCGGCACGACCTTCTTCGTGAACCTGCCTGTCCGTCAGCCCGAGGATCTCTTCTCCAGGGAGGGCGTGGAACATGAAAAAACGGATTCTGTTGGTCGATGACGAGGCGGGCATCCGCGCGTCGCTCAAGGTCGTGCTGGAGCCGGTCTATGAGACCCTCACGGCGTCCACGGGGCAGGAAGGGCTGGATCTGTTCCGCCGTGAATCCCCTCACCTGGTCCTGCTGGACGTCGTCATGCCGGGCTTGGACGGTCTCGCAGTGCTGAAAATGTTTCGCGAGGAGAACGCCCACATTCCCGTGATCATGCTCACGGGCACCAAAACCGTCAAAACCGCCGTGGAGGCCATGAAGCTCGGTGCGGCGGATTACCTCACGAAGCCGTTCGATGTCGAAGAGCTCCGCCTCGTAGTCGCCAAGGCGCTGGAAACCGGCGACCTGGAACAGGAAGTCCTCCACCTGCGGGCGCAGGTGGCCAAGCGCTACTCCTTCCACAATCTCATCGGCAAGAGCTCCGTCATGCAGGAGATCTACTCGAAAATCGAGCAGCTCGCCGACACCAAGGCCACCGTGCTGATCACCGGGGAAAGCGGAACCGGAAAAGAACTGGTCGCCCGGGCCCTTCATTACAACAGCGCCCGCCGGGAACGGCCGTTTATCGCCATCAATTCCGCCGCCCTTCCGGAGACGCTGATCGAGAGCGAGCTCTTTGGGCACGAAAAGGGATCCTTCACGGACGCCCAGTCCCGGCGCATCGGCCAGTTCGAACTGGCCCACGGCGGCACGTTGTTTCTGGATGAAATCGGTGATTTGAGCCCCGCCACGCAGTCGAAACTCCTGCGGGTGCTGCAGGAACGGGAATTCACGCGTGTGGGAGGAGCACAGCCCATCAAGGTCGACGTTCGAATCATCACCGCCACGAACAAGCATCTTGAGGAGCTTGTGAAACGCGAGGCCTTCCGCGAAGACCTGTACTACCGCATCAATGTCGTGGTGCTGCACCTCCCTCCCCTGCGGGACCGCCGCGAGGACATCGCGCTCATCGCCCAGCATATCCTGGCCAAGCGGACCGAGGGTGGAGGCCGGACTCAGCAGGAATTTACGAAGAACGCCCTCGAGCTGTTGACCGCCTACTCCTGGCCGGGCAATGTCCGAGAGCTTGAGAATGTGATCGAACAGTCGCTCATCTGGTCCCACGGAAAGCCCATCGAACAGGAGCATTTACCGACCACCCTTGTCCAGGCAGCCTCGCGATCGGAGTCGGCCGGCATCGACCTGTCATCGGGCCAGGTGTCTCTGGAAAAGTCTGTGCTCGAGTTTGAACGCAAGATGATTCTCGATGCGCTGCAGCGGACCGGCTACGTGCAAACCCACGCAGCCGCGCTGCTCGGCATCAGCCGGCGCATGCTGAAATACCGGATGGACATGCTCGGCATCTCTCGACCCGCTACGGAGGCGGGACCGGAAACGCCGCAGCCGGCCTCGCTCACCCAATAACACCTATGGAAATTCATGTCGCGCTTGACTAATCACGACACCCGGCGTATCAGGTGAAGGACCATGCCCGTCACACGCACTAAGCCGGCCATTCTGATCGTTGAAGATGAAGAGGGCCCCCGGAATGCCCTGAAAATCATTCTCCGCCCCTTCTACGAACTGTCGATCACGAGCAACCGGCACGAGGCCTTGCAAGCCCTGCTGACCCAACCGATTGATCTGGTGACGCTGGACCTCAAGCTTCCCGACGGATACGGCCTCGATCTCTTCCATTCCATCAAACGGGCCCGCCGCGGTGTCGAGATCGTCATTATTACCGGCTACGGCACCCTGAAATCCTCGCAGGAAGCCGTGCAGCATGGCGCGGCTGGCTATCTTCTGAAACCGTTCAACGTGACGGAATTGATCACGCTGATCAACCGTGCACTGGAGAAAAAGAACCGCCTTGACGGCATTCGCGACTTTCTCCGTGCCGTACAGGGCCTCTGGCAGGACGATTCCGGAGCGGCCCGCGCATGGGCGCAGTTTCGCGAACGGTTTCCGGCTACGGTGTCCCCGTATCCCGCACAGCCGACGCTGGATCCGCGTGAGGCCGGCACCCTTTCGCTGCTCGCAGACCTCATGGAAGCGTCCGATCGCCTGCTGCTCTCGCATGCCAACCGGGTCCGCGGCTATTCCGCCCTGCTGGCCGCGCCGTTGAAGTTGAGCCCGGCCGATAAGCAGGCCCTGGCGACCGGCTCGTTCCTTCACGATCTCGGCCGGGTCGCGATGGAGCGGTGGGAGAGCCCTGCGCAGGAGTCCCTGGTCGGGGCGGATACCACAGACACGCTGCACCCGATGCTCGGCGTTCGGATGGCCGCCCAGGCCGGAGTTCCGGAGCGCGCGCTGCAGATTATCGCGCATCACCATGAACGGCACGACGGGTCCGGCTATCCGGACGGGCTGGCCGGGGATCACATTCCGCTGCTTGCCAGAATCGTCGGCATCGCCCAGACGTTCGATCATCTGACCACGCCGAGTGAACTCCACGCCATGCCGTTTACCGATGCCTGTGCGCATCTTGGCAACCAGGCCGGCACCGCCCTCGACCCCGACCTTGTCGAATTGTTCCTTGAACGACTCAGCGACCAGCAACCGACGCGGCCGGCCCAGACCAGCGCGTAGGATTCATCCGCCGGCCTCCCCGATCATTTCCGCCGCTGTTTTGCGAGCCGCGTTCGTCACGGCCAGCCCGCCCAGCATACGCGCAATTTCCTCCTGCCGGTCGGTCTGATTCAGCTTCCGCGCCTGCGTAACGGTCCGTTTCTTGGACACGCTCTTCTCAATCATATAATGCACGTCGGCATGCGACGCGATTTGCGGCAGATGCGTGATGCAGAACACCTGGCGGCGCCTGGCCAGGGCCCGGAGGCGCTTCCCCATCACCGCCGCCACGCCCCCTCCGACGCCCGCATCGATCTCGTCGAAGATCACAATCGGAACTTCATCCGCCTCGGCCAGCACCGTTTTCATCGCGAGCATGACGCGCGACAGCTCTCCCCCTGACACCACGCGAGCCAGCGGCTGAAGCGGTTCGCCCTCGTTGGCTGAAAATTGGTACTCGATCCGGTCACGTCCGAACGGGCCGTGGCCGGCCTCCGTCCTGTCCGTGTCCACCGTCACGGCAAAGCGGGTCCGCTCCATCCGTAGCGCCGCCAGCTCGTCCGAAACCGTGGTCTCCAGCTTTTTCGCCGCCTTGACCCGCTCGCGGGTGAGGCGTTCGGCCAGCTTCTCCGTCCGCTGCTTGGCTTCGTCCACCCGCCGGTCTGCTTCGGCGAGGTTGGTCTCCCCGGAATCAAGGGCTTCAATCTCGCGCTTTAGCTCATCCCGCTTTGCCAGCATCGACGCCTCGGTCCCTCCATATTTCTTTTTCAGGCGCTGGACGCGATCCAGCCGTTCCTCCACCTGAGCCAACCGCGAGGGATCCTGATCCAGCCCCTCGTGGTATTTTCTCAGCGCGTGGGCCAATTCCCGCAGCTGCGCGGTCGCCCCATCGCACAACGCCTCCCAGTCTTTCCCTTGCGCGTCGATGGCCGACAGCTCTGTGATGGAATCCCGCACTTTTCCCAACGCGCCCAGCACGGATTGCTCGTCGCCGTACAAGGCGTCATAGCTTCCGTGCGACAGCTCGTTCAGCCTATGCGCATGCGCCAGCCTGTTGCGCTCCGCCTGCAAGTCCTCCTCTTCCCCTGCCTTCACGTCGGCGTCCTCCAACTCCCGGAATTGAAACCGGAGCAGCTCTTCCCGCTGGCTCCGCTCGGAGAGCAGGGCGGCCAGGTCCTTCTGCTCGCGCTGAAAGGCGCGCCACTCTTCATACGTACGCCCATGGCTCAGTCGCGCTTCCTTGAGATGGCCGAAGGCATCGAGCGCATCCAGCTGGGACTGTGCCGACAGGAGCGACTGCTGTTCATGCTGGCCGTGGATATCGATCAGCGTACCGGCGAGGCTTTGCAATGTCCGGAGGGGGGTGAGGCTGCCGTTGAGATACAGTTTATGCCGTCCCGATCGGGAGAGTACGCGCCGCACGATCAGCTCTGTGTCGTCGTCTCCGAGCAGGCCTTCCGCGCGCAGGCGAGCGGTCAGCGGACCCGATGACGGCAGCACGATCGCCGCCTCAAGCACGGCTTCCTCCGCCCCGGCGCGGATCAGGCTTTCATCGGCCCGGCCTCCGACCAACAAGGCGATCGCGTCGATAATGATGGATTTTCCGGCTCCGGTCTCGCCGGTCAGGACGTGAAAGCCGCGTCCGCATTCCAGGCTGAGCTGATCGATGATCGCAAAATTGGCGATGCGCAGCTCGGTGAGCATACACGCCGGCTATGGAGAGTGTCTTATGCCGTCTTCGAAGTTTGCGCCAGCAAGGAATCGAGGACTTCCTTGAATTTCCGCTTCGGCACCGCGCCGACCAGTCGCTCGATCGGCTGGCCGTTCTTGAAGATCAGGATCGTGGGGATGCTCATCACCTGGTACTTCCCGGCAATCTCCGGATTTTCATCCGTGTTGAGCTTCATGACCTTGATTTTGTCCTTATACTCCACCGCCAACTCATCGACGATCGGCGCCACCATCTGGCAGGGTCCGCACCAGACCGCCCAGAAATCCACCATGACCAGCCCGGGTGACTTCATCACCTGGGCATCCCAGCTTGATTCTTCGACTTTCAACGCATTTCCCACAGGGCCGCCTCCTTCACCGCCACACGTTTTTAGTCACCGCATTGACACACGCATCGTACACGACGCTCTTTTTCACTGTCAACGGCCGAAATGCCAAGCCCGAGCGGGGACAGGCTTGCAAGCGGTCTGTCCCCGCCCCACTCCCTAAAAAGAGGGTGGCGTGGTTGATCCCCTACTGCGCGCTCTTTTCCACCCGCCAACCCCGGACGCGCCAAGACGCGTCCTTCCCCAGTGGCGAGGGCCTCTTTACCTTTTCTTCCCAACCCTTTCCTCGTGAGTGCGGTTTGGTCTCCTCCCTTGCTCGCAGAGGGCGGGCATAGAGAACGGGCTCCCTGGTTGGCTCGCTGTGCTCGCGCAACGCGCGGCCTCAGAAGGCCCTCGTTGGACGCGCGCAGTTGCGAGCCAACCACGTTGCCTGTTTGAGAAGGTAAAGGGGGAGCGAATGTGCTCGCCACGGGGAAAGGGCGCGTCTTGGCGCGCCCGGGGTGGGCGGGTGGGAGAGTGCGCGCAGTCTGAGGCAGACTGGCCCTCCGCTCAAAAGAGAGAAAGTGGGGCGGGGACAGACCGCTGATAGGCCTTGTATCTTGGTTCAGTGTTCGTTCACGATATGCCTTCAGGCAACCCAGACGTGATAGACCGAATAAGCCGAGGTCTTCAAAGACCGTGGGACAGCGCGGGTCATCACGTCTACATTCTGAATAAGCCCGAACAGTTGCGTGGGCCATTGAGCCCGTATCGCAAGGCTGGGACACAGAATAGGGAAGCCTGGATCTCCGGTCCGTCAGTTGTGGCATGCGTGCCTCTGAGCACGCAGGGGCGCCCCTGCGTGCTTGACAGTCAAGACAGTTGCTGTCCCCGCTCGGAGCGGAGCACGCAGTCGAGGTCAGTTCCGTCCGCGCTTGAATTAGGGAGAGAGGCGGAGGTAGGAGAAGAAATGGCTCGAGTGAAAGTGACCGTGGTGGGGGCGGGGAATGTCGGCGGGACGTCGGCGCAGCGGCTGGCCGAGAAGAACAGCTACGACGTGGTGCTGGTGGACATCGCGCCCGGCCTGCCCCAGGGCAAGGCGTTGGACATGACCCAGGCAGGGCCGGTCGTTGGATTCGATTCGCGGGTGATCGGCACCAACGGCTATGACGAGACGGCCGGGTCTTCTGTCGCGATCATCACCTCCGGCATTCCGCGCAAGCCCGGGATGAGCCGGGATGAATTGCTGTCGACGAATGCGAAGATTGTGACCGGCGTCGTCAAGGAACTGGTGAAGCGTTCGCCGGACATTATTCTTGTGCTCGTCACCAATC
>DASWIN010000274.1:0-3213 GCA_036397655.1 Nitrospiraceae bacterium
GAAGTGGCATCGCCTCGACGGCGGCCGCTATATCAACACCATGCAGGGCACGGTGACCCGCGATCCGGTGTCCGGCCGCATGAACGTCGGCATCTACCGCGGCATGATCGGCAAGAAGGACACCATCCCGGTGCTGCTCTGGCGCCCGCAGAACTGGGGCCAGGACATGCAGAAATACGCCGACAAGCACGAGGAGATGCCGGTTGCCTTCGTCTATGGCTGGGAGCCGTCGCTGCCGTTCTGCGCCGCCTCGCCGATCCCCCCCGACGTGTCCGAATACGACGTAATGGGCGCGATCCGCGGCGCACCGGTGGAACTGGTCGATTGCGAAACGGTGCCGCTGCAGGTGCCGGCGAGCGCAGAGATCGTGATCGAGGGTTGGATCTCGTCCGACCCGGCGACCTTCGAGATGGAAGGCCCGTTCGGCGAATACACCGGCTATTTCGGCGGCGACCAGGCGCCCAAGCACAAGGTGCGGGTGACGGCCATCACCCACCGCAACAACCCGATCCTGCGCGGCACGCTGGAAGGCACCATGCCCAAGATGCTCAATGAGAACTCGATCATGAGCTCGGTGCAGCGCGCGGCCTTGGCCTGGAACATCCTGGAGCGCTCGGGCGTGCCCGGCGTCACCGACGTGCATTGCCCGGCGGCCAACAACGGCACCACGCTGATGATCCAACTGCGCCAGACCTACCGCGGCCAGGCCAAGCAGGCGGCGGCGGCGATCTGGGGCTCAAACGCCGCGCACCTGCGCTACAAGCACATCTGGGTGGTGGACGAGGACATCGACATTCACGACTACGGCGCCATCGACTGGGCCTTTGCCTATCGCTGCAACGCCGCCGAGGACGACATCGTGTTCTACCCCGGCAACTTCGGCTCGGCGCTCGATCCCAGTACCCGGCTGAAGTACCGCAACACCGCGCTCTACGGCACCGGCAAGTGGTGCCGCGTGCTGATCGACTGCACGGTGAACCTCGATTTCGAGCCCGAGGCGAACTACGGCGGCGACCGCTATCCGGCGATGGTCAAGCCGGAGAAGCAGGACTGGGACCTGGTCGACAAGCGCTGGAAGGACTACGGGTTTAAGAAGTAGCGCGGCGTCCGATCGAAGGCTCTCGGCTGTCGTCCCGGCCAAGCCGCGCCATAAGCGCGTTAACGCACGTCTTCGAAGCGCAATGGCGCGGCGCGAGCCGGGACCGTGCGCTTGTAAGCGTGAGTGGTCAGGGAGGTGCAAGTCCTCTCCAGGTAAACCTACTCCGGCCTGTAGCCGACTGTAACTGCGTCGCTGAGAGGCGAGGTGGAGAGCAACAGGAGGCGAAGGAGCCATCCGTAGGATGACGAACTCGTTTCGGCCGTACCGTCTGGCGAGCCCGCGGTCCAAGGGCGAAGCCCAGACCTGCGTGAGCAGGATGCCCGTGGCGCTGAGGGGTTAGGTGCAAAAGCGATCACGGGAGCGGGTCGGTGGTTGGAGACGGAGGGCTCGGAAGGTCAGTCACGTGAAGCAAGGAGGACTGCCCGGCGCAAGGGGATAAAAGACCGTAGCGTAGCGGCACATCCACCGGGCAGGAGTCAGAGCACCCATAGTAGCGATGAAGCCGGGTAATGCCGGGGGAGCAAAGGGGTGCAGGAAGATGGAGCCGTGATGTCGGAACGGGACGGACAGACACCGGAGGCAGTGCCCGCAAGGGCTACACGTACCGGAGAGACGAACGACAGCTGGTCGTGGGTTGAACCGTCGGTTTGGACAGCGCGGATGCTGGCGGCCCTCGAAGTGGGGGTCAAAGGCGGCAAGTGGTACAGCTTGATGGACAAGGTCTATGCAGCAGACACCCTGGCGGCGGCCTTCGAGAAGGTTGCGGCCAACAAGGGAGCTGCCGGCGTAGATCATGTCACGATCGAAGAGTTTGCGCGTGATCTGGATGCGAACCTGAAGCGCCTGAGCGAAGGGCTGCGGCAAGGACACTACCGACCGCAGGCGATCCGACGGCACTACATTCCCAAGCCGGGAAGTCAGGAGCAGCGTCCGCTGGGAATACCGACGGTACGCGACCGCGTGGTTCAGGCGGCATTGCGGATGGCACTGGAACCGATCTTCGAGCGGGACTTTGCCGCGCAGAGCTACGGCTTTCGCCCCCAACGGGGGTGCAAGGACGCGCTCCGGCGGGTGGATGAACTGCTCGATGCCGGCTACACCCAGATCGTCGATGCCGACCTGAAGAGCTACTTCGACAGCATTCCCAAAGACCGCCTCCTGATGCAGGTGAAGCAGAAGGTGACGGACGGCCGTGTCCTGGCGCTGATCGGGGACTTCCTCGAACAAAGCGTGCTGGATGGGGCGCGGGAATGGACACCCGAGCAGGGCACCCCGCAAGGGGCCGTGATCAGTCCGCTGCTGAGCAACATCTACCTCGACCCGCTCGACCAACTGATGGCGGAGCGGGGATTCGAGATGGTGCGCTACGCAGATGACTTCGTGGTGTTGTGCCGAAGCCGGCAGGACGCGGAAGCAGCCCTGGCCGAAGTGCAGCGGTGGACGGCATCAGCCGGACTGACGCTGCACCCGACCAAGACGCGGCTGGTCAATGTGCGGGAAGAGGGCTTTGATTTTCTCGGCTACCGCTTCATGGCCGACAGACGTCGGCCGCGAGACAAGAGCCTGCAGAAGTTCAAGGACACGATCCGAGCCAAGACCAAGCGAACGTCGGGGCACAGCCTGTCCCTGATCATCGTGGATATCAACCGCACGCTGCGAGGATGGTTCGAGTACTTCAAGCACAGCCATTCCACGACGTTCCCGCCGCTCGATGGATGGGTGCGACGGCGGCTGCGGAATATCCTGCGCAAACGCCAGAAGAGAAAAGGCTTCTCCCGTGGTTTCGATCAAATCAAATGGCCCAACGCCTTCTTTGCCAAGCAGGGGCTCTTCAGCTTGCAAGCGGCCCATGCCCAAGCACGCCAGTCCTCTTGCAGGTAAGACCATCAACCGGAGAGCCGGATGCGGGAGATCTGCACGTCCGGTTCGGAGGGAGGGGGAGTCGAAACCAATCGGCTCTCCCTACCCCTATCAGAAATTGCAGCACATTTAGCCTCTGGGTTCCCGCTTGCGCGGAAACGAGCGGAGAACTGATCAGTCGGACCGCGTATCATACGGTTTCCGGATGAACGACTCGGTCATTCCGGGGCGCGCCGAAGGCGCGAACCCGGAAT
>DASWIN010000275.1:0-2404 GCA_036397655.1 Nitrospiraceae bacterium
TTAAAGCTGACCCGCATGCGCATGTAGTAATCCGTCGGCAGCCAAAGGGTACCGATCTTCACACCCTTCCCCAGCATCACATGGACATCGCTTGGCTCGACGCCCATATACGCGCTGACCGCGCGGAGCGCCATGGAGGGATAGAACCGGTCAAGGTATTCCACAAGCAGCGGCGTGTGTCGGATCACATTGTCCTGATCGGGAGTGACAACGGCGTGGCCGAACCCCACCTGCGGTAGTTGAAACGCCGGGAGCGGAGCCACCAGCTTCCGGACCTTCAGCGGCGGGTAGGACGACATGTCCCGCGGATTATCAATCAGGCTGAACGAGCTGGCGACAATGGCCGCGCTGGGCTCCGTCGTTTCCCCTGCTTCCGTACGGCCCAAGTCGAAGGAGAGCGGCAGGATCACTTCCCTGCCCCGTCCGATGATCGAGGCGAACTTCGCGTCCTGGTCCAGCCGGGCTTCAGACTCACCCAGTTCCCGCAGCATGCGGACATAGACTTCGCGCTGGCCGGGATCGGTCTGCGGCGAGGCGATTTGGGCCGTCAACCGCTGCCGCATGGCACGGACTTCCTCCATGCCCTGGCTGCTGCGATCTGCCTCGGACAATTGCTGGGAGAAGGCATACACGATGACTTTTGCACCGCCCGCCCTGAGGTTCTCGATCAAGCGGGCCTGGGTCGCGCGGGGCCAGGGCCACCGGCCGACCTTGTTCAGGCTCTCCTGATCCACCGCCACCAGCTCGATCTGGTCGGATTGCTGCCCGTGTGCTTTCAGGAACGAGCGGACATCGTAGGTGGCACTTTCCATGAGCCGCAGGTTGGACCAATCGGCCACGTATCCGACCAGGAAATAGATGGTCAGAATCCCTCCGATCATCCAGTCGGCCAGCAGCACTTTGAACACATTGGTGGCCATGTGGCTCCGTTCTATCGTGTATGAGATCAGGTGTCGTTCAGCCGGGAGCCGGCTGCGGGAGCATGTGTACCATGTCCGCCCTTTGATTGCAACGAGTTACGATGAAATTAAGCACTTGGCCCACTCCCCCTTCCTGTGCTATCCACTCGCCTGCAGCACGCAATCAGCCGATCCCTTAATTCTTAAGAATTGAAAACGCAATGCCATTGATCTGGTGTGCCATTTCGAGCCATGGGTTGGGACATGCGGCCCAGATCGTGCCCGTCCTGAACGAATTGGGGCGGATCGTTCCGGGCCTGCAAGCCGTTCTGCGTACGCAGGTCCCCTCATGGTTTTTTGAAAACCGCCTGACGATTCCCTGGACTCTGTCCCCGGCCCAACAGGACATCGGTTGCATCCAGCATGGTCCGCTGACCATCGACGTGACCGCCACATGGGATGCCCATGCCTGCTTCCATTCGAATTGGGAACAGCACGTCCGCGCGGAAGCCCTTGCCATGAGGGCCGCCGTTCCCGCGCTGGTCCTGTCCGATATTTCTCACCTGGCGATCGAAAGCGGCGCGCAGGCCGGCATCCCGTCAGTGGCGCTCTGCAACCTTTCCTGGGATCAAATCCTAGAGCCCTTGGCCGACCCCGGGCAGCCCGATCATCGTCGGATCATCGATCACATCCGTCGCGCCTATGCCCACGCCGACCTGCTGCTCAGGCCTGCGCCGGGCATCCCGATGACCGCGTTTAGAAGGATCGTGGACATCGGACCGATTGTCGATCCGACTACAACAGCGGCGGCAGATCTCCAGAACGATGCCGCGGCCGGACCAGGCGCGCGGATCGTCCTCATTGGATTCGGCGGCATCGCGCTCGATGCCCTCCCGTTCGAGCAACTCGACCGGCTCGCTGGCTACCGTTTCATCGTCGCCGGGCCGGTCCCGGAGGGGTGCGCACGAATCCGCGCGGCCTCGACGCTGCCCTACTCCTTTCGCACCCTGCTGGCCTCGGCCGACATTCTGATTACCAAGCCCGGCTACAGCACCGTCGTCGAAACCGTCGCGCAAGGAAAGCCTGTCGTGTACGTCCGGCGGTACAACTTTGCCGACGAACAGTCGTTGGTGGATTACCTCCACCGCCACGGCCGCGCGGCGGAATTAACGGCGCAGGACTTCAAGGCGGGCCGGTGGCAGGACGCGCTCCAAGCCGTGCAAGCGGCGCCACCTCCTTCAGCCGCGCCTCCAAGCCGGAACGGTGCCGCCGATGCGGCCGCAATCCTCCGGCAGCACGTGGAGAACATGGCCTAAGAACAAATTCGGTCGTAGAGACCCTCCTTGACAAGACCGTCAGGCAACGATATGAGTGGGCGCCCATGAAGATGCGTCACTTCTCCGCCAAACAGTATCACCTCCGCGCGATCACGGACGCGTTTGATACCTTCGAGAACCGGGAGACGACTGTCTCGCATATCTTCAGAAAGCGGCATCCGTTCCTCG
>DASWIN010000276.1:0-2963 GCA_036397655.1 Nitrospiraceae bacterium
GGCCTCGGAGATCCGATCCGTGTCGATCCCGGCCTGCTGGAGGATATTCACGAACAGGATGCCGTATTCGTCCGCGGTTTTTGACGCGTCGGTCGCCAGGCGCCAATGGCCCGTGAGGGTGCGCCCCTCGTAGATACCCCAAACGACGTTGGTGTTGCCGATATCAATGGTGAGCAGCATGGTTTCTCGTGAAGCTGACAAGCTGCAAGCAACAAGCCGCAAGTGAAGGACTTGTCATCCTTTCAGCTTGCAGCCTGTTTCTTTACTCCTCAGCGCAAATGCACGACATCGCCGGTCCGAACGTCGACGATGGTGCGGTCTTCGCGGATGATCCGGAGCGAGCCGTCCGCCTGGATGGATTCGGCCGTGCCGTCCATCTGCTCTCCGTGGGCCAGTTCGATCCGCACCCGCCGGCCGATCGTCGAGCAGCGTAGCATATATTCCTCGAAAATGTCGCCGTGCCGTCCGGCAAGAAACGAGTCGCACCGGGTTTCCAATTCCAGCAACAGGGTGGCAAGCAGCGCCGCCCGGTCGAACGGCTGGCGCGCCTCGATCATCAGCGACGTGGCAATCGGGCGGAGTTCATCGGGGAGTTCGTCTTCGCGGAGGTTCACGTTCACGCCGACCCCGACGACGACAACGGCGTGCGCGGTTCCGACTCCGCTGCTCTCGCACAAAATCCCCCCGAGTTTCCGGTCTCCGACCAGGATATCGTTTGGCCATTTGACGGAGGGCTTCAGGCCGCCCACGACCTGGACGGCCCGGGTGACGGCCAGGGCGGCGAGCAGGGGTATCCACGAGAACCAGAGCGGTTGCTGCTCGCGTGCGGGCATCGTGCGCAGGAGAACCGAACAGTAGAGATTATTTCCGGAAGGGGAATGCCAGTGGCGGCCCAGCCGTCCGCGTCCCGCCGTCTGGCACTCTGCCACGACCACGGCGCCATGCGGGGCCTGCTCCTGGGCCCACGCGGCGGCGGCCGTGTTGGTGGACGGGACTTCGGCCAGCACATGGAGTGTGCGGCCGAACGTCCTGGTGGACAGGGCGCGCTGGATGTTCTGCGCCGTGAGGGGCTGGAATGCCGCGGGAGTCGTCATGATCCTGTTGACCGGCGGGTGCGTCGAGGCAGCGGCACGATATCCATGCTCAAGTCCGCGGCCGGCGCCGAATGGGTGAGCGCGCCGATTGAAATTCTGTCGGGTCCCGCGGTCGCGATCTTCCGGACGTTCGCCAGTGTCACGCCGCCGGAGACTTCGATTGCCGCACGATGCCCGATCAGCTTGACGGCTTGTTTGATGGCCGGCACGGTCATGTTGTCCAGCAGGATGATGTCGGCCTTGCCGTCAAGCGCGGCACGGACTTCGCCGAGCGTGCCGGCCTCGACTTCAATCTTGAATCCGCGCGGGGCGCGGGTTCTGGCGTGACGGCAGGCAGCGGCCACGTCGTGGCCCGTGAGTGCAAGGTGGTTATCCTTGATCAGGATGCCGTCGCTCAGCGAGAAGCGGTGATTGCGGCCGCCCCCGAGCGTGACGGCCCATTTCTCCAGCGCACGCAACCCCGGCGTGGTCTTACGCGTATCGAGGATCGTCACACGACGGCCCCGGGCGGCCTTGCAGAACCGTGCCGTCAGCGTGGCGATGCCGGAGAGGCGCTGGAGAAAATTCAGCGCCACCCGCTCGGCCATCAACAAGGAACGTGCGTCGCCTTCAAGGACCAGGACCGCGCGGTTTCGTTGGACGGTCGCGCCGTCCTTGACGGCGCGGATGATTCGCAGCGACGCATCCACGGCATGGAATGTCTGCCGGGCGGCCGCCATGCCGCCACCGTGATGGCCTGATGGGCGACGATCGTGCCGCGGGCACGGATCGGTTTGGGAAAGAGGGCCGACGTCGTCGCATCGCCGCGGCTGACATCTTCGGCGAGGGCGGTGGCGACGGCTGCGCGAATCTGCCGCGAGAGAGCCGGTGTCATGACAGCATGTTCTGTACTTGCTGTTCGCTGTTGGTCAACTGGGCATGTTCCCGCTGGAGCACGTGCAGCCGCTGTTTATGATCCTCGGCGACCTCGGGTGGCGCGTGGGCGATGAAATCCGGGTTCTTCAGCTTCGATTCGATTCTGGCCGACTCCTTGAGCTTTTCGTCCCGTTCTTTGTGGATTCGATCGAGCACTTTTCCGAGATCGACATCGCCTTCGACCGACATGCCGACCGTCAGGCTGCCGACGCCCCACTGCAATACTTTTTGGGCTGGCCATTGCTGGATCGGGCCCACGTGGAGGGTGGCCCGGCCCAGATGCGCGATATGCGAGTGGTGTCTTCGCAAGATTCCAAGCACCTGTTCATCGTGTGCGTCGCCGAACACCGCGATCATCTTCCCGGGCTGATAGTTCAGCAGCACCCTCATGGTTCGGGTCGTCATGACGAACTGATGCAGGTATCCCCATTGATGCTCGATATCCTGGGCAACCCATTGGTCCTGGAATTCGGGATACCCTCCGATCACGATGCTCTCGCCTGCATGGGGCAGCGTCTGCCAGATTTCTTCGCTGATGAACGGCATGAAGGGGTGGAGGAGCCGTTGCACGGTTTCGAACGTGTCCACGAGGGTCTGCCTGGTCCGTTTGGCTTCGGCGGAGTCCTTGTTCTGGAGCGAGGGCTTGATCATTTCCAGGTACCAGTCGCAGTACTCGTGCCAGATGAATTGGTAGAGATGGCTTGAGGCTTGATCGAAGCGGTACTGTTCGAGCGCGGCGGACACGTCGCGGATGGTCGTGTTGAGCCGGCTGAAAATCCAGCGGTCGGCGAAGGGGCGATCCGTCAGCGGGACGGCTTCACGCGGACCATCGAGGTTCATGAGAATGAACCGCGCCGCATTCCAGATCTTGTTGGCGAAGTTCCGGTAGCCCTCGATGCGCTCCTCGGCCAGCTTGATGTCGCGTCCCGGAGAGGCCATGGAGGCCAGGGTAAA
>DASWIN010000277.1:0-9561 GCA_036397655.1 Nitrospiraceae bacterium
CGCAACGGGCTCCAGTTCCAGGTGCACTTCAGCGCGCAGCCGATGAATTATCAGGAGCTGCCGGAGGTCGTCGAATGGGCGCACGGACTCGGCGCGCGCGTGCTCAACGTCTTCTTCATGGTCTGCACGGGACGCGGCGAGGAACTGACCGACATCACGCCGACCCAGTACGAGGAAGTGCTCGGTTTTCTGGTCTCCGTGCAGGACCGGTACAAAGACATGCTGGTCCGCGCCCGCTGCGCGCCGCACTTCAAGCGGCTGGCCTACGAGAAGGATCCCAATTCCCCGATCACAAAAGCCACCGGCTACATGGGCGGCGGCTGCCTCGCGGGCACCAACTACGCGCGTGTGACGCCGAACGGTGAATTGACGCCCTGCCCCTACATGCCGCTCTCGGCCGGGAACATTCGTGAGAAGAGCTTCGTCGATCTCTGGGAAAAGTCCGACATC
Organism: Nitrospiraceae bacterium; assembly: GCA_036397655.1. Lineage (GTDB taxonomy): Bacteria > Nitrospirota > Nitrospiria > Nitrospirales > Nitrospiraceae > 2-02-FULL-62-14. The sequence continues at coordinate 451 of DASWIN010000277.1, forward strand.
TTTGATTCGTTCCGCTACCCCCATCTCAAGGGCAAGTGCGGCGACTGCGAGTACAGCGAGATCTGCGGGGGCTGCCGTGCGCGGCCCTACGTGGACCACGGCGACTGGCTGGATGAAGACCAGTGGTGCCTCTATACGCCAAAAGGAGGCGAGAAGATCCGCGTCGCCTTCAACACGGAGGAAGTATTCGCGGGCACGTGGGAAGAGGCGGCCCAAACGCGGTTAGGCCGGATTCCCTATTTCCTGCGCGCGATGGTCAAGAAAGGCGTCGAGCGGCACGCCCGCGAGCAGGGGTTGACCGTCGTCACGGTCGAACTGATGGAAGAGTTGCGCAAGAAGCGGTTCGGCAACGACGCCCCTGTGTTTAAATTCTAATGGACGCGCTGCAATCCATCCTGTTCGACATCAACCAGCTCTTCCCGATCGTCAACCACTGGCTCCATCTGGTGTCGGCGGTCATCTGGATCGGCGGCCTGGCGTTTCTCGTGCTCTCGCTCACGCCGACCCTCCAGACCGTCGTTCCGCGCGAACTCGTCAAGCCGATCACCGAAGGTCTGCAGAAGCGGTACAATAGAATCGTCGGCGTCGTCCTGGTGGTCATTTTGTTCACCGGCGGGATCAACCTGCACTACGTCAATCGCCTGCTGCTGTCGCAAACCGGCGAAAGCATTCCGCACCACACCAAGTATCTCATGATCTTCTTCGTCAAGCTCTTCCTGGTGCTCGCCATCCTGACCCTCTTCCTCTACAACGTCATCTTCAAAGAAGACCCCAAGGCCGAGACGTCGGAGGAGGAAAAGGCCGAGCAATTCAAGGAACCCATCCCCTTCCAGCGTGCCGCGCTCGTCATCGGCCTCTTCATCATCCTCTGCGCCGCCGCACTCAAGCATCTGCACCAATAGTCCCGTCCAGATCCGGTGCCCCGGGCCCCCGGTCTATCCAGTCGCTGCGGCCGTCCTGGCTCCACGATCCACGCGCTTGACACGACGCGCTGGATGACCTAGCCTACCGCCTCCAAGCCTGCTCTTCGTACTCCGAAATGCTTTCCGGCTCGCGATGATGGAACTGCTTTCCAAAGACCGCCGGATCATCGAGAAGGGGTCGATGGAATTTCGCCCCTTCGGCACGAATCCGGACGGCACCAGGATCCGTGACGTCAGCGGGATCATCATCCGCTCCATCGTGGATTACCTGGAGGACTGCACGGCGCGCACGGAGGGGGGTGGGGCCGAGGTCGTGGACGACTTGTGCCGGATGCTGAACGAGCGCATTCGCGATCCCGCCTATCACGTCACGCCGGACATTCTGAAGAATGCGTGGAACAGTTACTCCTATGAATTCGTCTCCTTCGTGCGCGAGTTCGGCATCGAGCTGTCCGGGGACCCCCAATTCAATTTCAATGCGGGGAAGGAACGGAACGTGTCCCCGCTGCTGCAGATCCTGGGCCGCCCCTTCACGTTGTCGCAGATCTACACGATGTGGCCGTCCTTCGGTCAAAAATACGCAAGAGACTCCGTGATCTTCAGCGTCGGCGCCGTCACCGACCGATCGGCTGTCTTGAGGCTGGGGTTCACGGCGCGGACACAGCAGCAGTTCGGACCCTACGCGAGGCGTTGCGCCGAACTGGTCTGCCAGTCGGCCAAGGGCGGCCTCGCCATGGTCCCCGAGAAGGTGCATGGGCTGCCCCCGGCGTCAGTCAAGGATCTCAAGTGCATGGCGGAAGGCGACTCCTGTTGCGAATGGGAATTCACTTGGTCTCCGCGTTCAGGCAGGCGAATCCTCTGGCTGGCCTCGGGCCTGCTTCCTGCGCTGGCAGCGTTTGCCTCGTGTCGGATGTTCCTCCCCACGCTCTCGTTGACCGCGTCACTCGGACTCTCTCTCCTGCCGGCACTGACCGTGTGGTCAGCCACCAGCCGACTGTTTTTGAAGAAAGTCGAGGGGCTGGAAGGCTTGATCCTGGAACAAGACCGGGTGGTCGACAGCCGGCACGAAGAACTCCGCGAATCCTATTTGCAACAGGCGCAGATCTCGGTGGAGCTTCGCCAGAAAATACTCCAGATCGAGGAACTGAACGTCAGCCTGGAAGCCAAAATCCATGAACGCACGACGGAATTGGAGCGGGTGAATCTGGAACTGCGGGCCGCCAACGACCAGCTCCAGGAACTGGACCGGCTCAAATCAGCGTTCGTGTCCATCGTGTCCCACGAGTTGCGCACACCGATGACCTCCATCAAGGGCTACGTCGAGAATATTCTGGATGGGCTGGCCGGCGGGCTCACCGACAAGCAGACCTACTACCTCACACGCGTCAAATTGAACACCGAACGGCTGACACGCATGGTCAATGACCTGCTGGACCTCTCCCGCATCGAGGACCCCGACAAGCGGCACGAGTTCCTCCGGCCCGTCCCCATGTCCATCCGGGACCTCGTGGCCGAGGTCGTTGAGAGTTTCCAGCCGATGGCCCGGCAACGGTCCATCACCGTCAAAGCCGACAATCCTCCCTCGCTCCCCTTTATCCGGGGCGACCGGGACAAGCTGCACCAGATCCTCACCAACCTCATCGGCAACGCGGTCAAGTTCTCCCCTGCGGGGGGCGAGGTCCTGGTTGCGGCGACCGCCCGGTTCGATGACTCCGTGCAGATCTGTGTGTCCGACACCGGGTGTGGCATCCCGCCCCACGAACGCGACAAGGTCTTTGACAAATTCTTTCGGGGCGCAGGGATTCCGGAGGAGGCCCGCGGGGCCGGGCTGGGACTGGCCATCACGAAGAGCCTGGTGGAGCTGCATGGCGGGCAGCTCTGGATGGAAAGCACGTCCGGCAAAGGCAGCCGCTTCTTCTTCTCACTCCGGGTCACGTAGCCCGTATCACAGTCTTGGGCATGATCCCTGCCTGACGTATCAAGCCGGATACTCTGTACAATTATTTCGATACAGTGCGCTCTTGCACTCTGCCCGTTTAATATCCACAAAGAGAATATTACTTATGGCATGAGAATCAGATACTTACACAGCCTGCTTGGTGTCCCCTTCAGCTCTTCTGGTACGGAGGTTGCTTTACTATCGCGTCATTGGCCAGGAGAGGAAAAGGAAGGGAGGGCACCATGGGAGTCGCAGCACCCGAATCAGTGAGAAGACGGCACCGGGTCCTACTTCTGGAAGACGATCCCGATGCCCGTCAAACGATCCTGTCGACGCTCAAGAAAGCAAGCTATGCGGTCACTGAGGCGGCGGACATCGATCAGGCAGCAATCCTCCTCAGTCTCAACGAGCCCCCGCCCGCCGTCAGCGCCATCGTATGCGACATCCGTGCAGCCAGAGTACAAGGGATCGAAGCTGCCGCCTACTTTCGTGTGCGCTATCCCCATATCCCGGTCATCGTCACGACCACCTACCCGGACATCGAGTGGGCGATCACGTTGATGAAGCGCGGCGTCACGGACTACCTCGTCAAACCGCTCTCCCGGGACGATCTGCTGATCGTCCTCAAAAGCGTTCTTGACCGCTATGTCGTGGTGAGAGGGGGATCGCTCTAGGAACCGTGGACCCTGCGGCTACGGTTTTCTTCCGAAGACTGCCTTCAGGCCGAAATAGCCGAACGAGTCCTTCAAATTCGAGTAGAGCCGCTTGAACGGACCCATCTCGACATTCGTCACATATTCCATGGTCAACGCAATCCGCTCCTCGCCTTCTCCAAGAGGCGTGACAGCATGCCAGAGCTTGTCGCCGTTGAAAATGACCATGTCCCCGGGGGCCGTCGACAGACTGAGCTCCTTCACCGGCCTCGACGGATCGTCCTTGTAGAGCTGGCAGACCAGCTTGCAGCTCGGCGCTCGATCCACGAGCCCCATCAGAACGGTGTACCGGGCCCCCTTGTAATAGGACGTATCGTAGTGGAAGCCGATATAGTCCCCCGGTTCCGTGTAGTAATAGAGCGCGCAGGAATGGGGGTCGGAGTCCGGGCACAACTGTAGCGGGACATTGGTGAGTTGTGTCAGGAATTCGAGAAATACGGGCGAGCGATAGAACGCCAGAAATTCCTTGGCCTGCTCCCGTACGGTAAAGTAGCTGACACTTCCGCCTTTCTTTTTCCCCGGAATATAGTTCCGGTTGAGTTGCGGCTTCAGGCGCTCTGCCTGGGAGACGAGCGCGTCAGTGACCACGGCCGCAGGCAGGAAACCCTTCAGTACGATGAACTCGTTCTGCTCCCAGTAGTCCTTCTTGACCTGTTCCCTGTCGAGCGCAGCCACTGCCTGCTCGACCGCCTGTTCGACTCCCATCGCCCCGACAACGCCCATCGGCATTCCTTCCTCCGGCCTGCTGTGGCTCCGTTCAGCCTGGGCTCAGGGCGGTCCGAGCGCAGGAGCCTTGACGACTTCAACTCCGGCAGGGACCGCAAACTCGAAGAGCGACCCCTTCAGACCGGTGTTCGGCTGCAAGTTGCTGAACTGAAAGGTTGCAACATTGCCGCTGATCTCGTGGATGGAGACCGTCTTGATAAAATACGTCTTGGGCTGCGCTTCCAAAACAATTCTGGCCACGGTCCTCACGGATTCGGGCCCGGCATCCTTCGGAATCAAGGTGACCAGGGGAATCCCGCCGTCCCCCCGCTCGCCCCCCGGCGTGGCCTGCGGCTCGAAATGCTCCTCCAGTTTAGCGGCCCCCTGGAGCAACTGCAAGGGAGCCTGGGAAGCCGCCATCTGCGTCAGCTTCCCCACCAGCACCTGCTTGTGCTGGGGCACATACATCATCAGGTCGTTGCCCGTCACGTAGATTTCCTGCACGTCCGGCTCCCGATAATCCCAGCGCAGCCGGCCCGGTTTCTTGATGAACAGATTGCCGCTGGACAGAAGGGGTGTCGCGAATCCCTCGATCGTCGTCACTTGCCTGAATTCGGCCTGCAGATCTTTCGTCTGCTCGTACCGAGCTTGAATTTTTCTCACCACCGCACGGACTTCCTTTAATCTCTTGTCCTCACTCTGGTCGCCCGCCGCGGGACCTGCACCGGCAACGAGGAGCCCGGCGACCAGAATCATCCCTCCAATGATTCTCGTGGAAGTCGGGGTGGAAGTGGCTGCGGCCGCCTGCCCGCCCACCCGCCCCGGTCGAGCACCTCCGGGACGCGCGCGCTGTGCAGACGTAGAGGGCCGTGCAGTCGTGCTCACAATTCATCCTCTCCCACCGGTCCCTTGCGTGCGAGGACTTCCCGGCGACCGTCCCGACCCGGGGCCCCGACGATCCCCTCCTGTTCCATCTGCTCGATCATGCGCGCGGCGCGCGGGTAGCCGACTCGCAGGCGGCGCTGGATCAAGGAGGCGGAGGCCTGGCCGGACGACATGACCAGCTCCCTGGCCTGTTCGTAGACCTCGTCCTGCCCTTCCTCCTGCGTCGCGTCCTCCTGCTTCAACGACTGCAGCTCCTCGGTATACACCGGCGAGGCCTGCTTCTTCACGAATTCCACGACACGGTGCACGTCGTCGTCCGGAACGAAGGACCCGTGCAGGCGGACGAGCTTCCCCGTCCCCGACGCCAGATAGAGCATGTCGCCACGGCCCAGCAGCGCCTCGGCGCCATTGGCGTCCAGAATCGTCCGCGAATCCGTTTTTGAGGACACTTGAAACGCGATGCGCGCGGGAAAGTTGGCCTTGATCAGCCCGGTCAGCACATCCACGGACGGCCGCTGCGTAGCCAGAATCAGATGGATGCCAGACGCCCGCGCCATCTGGGCCAGGCGCGCGATCTTGTCCTCGACCTCCTTGGGCGCCACGGCCATGAGGTCGGCCAGTTCGTCGATCATGACGACGATATAGGGCAGCGGCGACGGCGGCGTTTTGGGTTCCACAATCCGTCTGGGCCCTTCCGCAACCGTGCTCTCCCCGGCGGCCAAACGGGCATCTTCCGACAAAAACTCGATCGGCAAATCCGCCTGTGTCGCCCTGGCCTCCGGCGCCTCCCTGGACAGGGTGCCCTGTTCCTGCGCCACGCGACGATTGTAGTCATCCACGTTACGGACGCCCATCTCCGCCAGCAGCTTGTAGCGGCGTTCCATCTCCTGGACCACCCAGCCGAGGCCGCGGGCCGCCGACTTGGCATCCGTGATCACCGGACGCAACAGATGCGGCAACCCGTCATAGGCCTTGAACTCGAGCATCTTGGGATCGACCAATAGGAATTTCACTTCGTCGGGCTTGGCCGTGAACAGCAGGCTCAACAGCATGGTGTTCAATCCCACGCTCTTACCCGCACCGGTCGCCCCGGCCACCAACAGGTGCGGCATCGACTTCAGATCGGCCGCAACCGGTTTCCCGAAAATGTCCTTGCCCAGCGCCAGCCGCAGCTTCGAGCGGGACCTGGTGAAGGCCTCGCTCGTCACCACTTCCTTCAACGCAACCGTCTCGCGGCTGGGATTGGGCACCTCCACACCGACGACCGACTTGCCGGGGAGTGGCGCCACGATGCGCAGGCTGATCGCTTTCATCGCCAGCGCCAGGTCGTCGGCCAGATTGACGATCCTCGCCACCTTCACACCGGGCGCGGGCTCGTACTCGTACATCGTGACCACCGGACCGGGATGCACTTCCGTAACCTTGCCTTCAATTCCGAAGTTCCCCAGCGCCTTGGTCAGCACTTCCGACTGTGCCTTGAGCTGTTCGTCGGTCAACCGGTCGACCGGACCGGAAGGATCGCTCAGCAGCTCCAGCGGATCCGGCAGCACATAGCCTTCCGCAGCAGCGCGGGTCGTGGCCACTTCGGCTTTTTTCGATTTTTTCCTGGGCTCCTTGACGACCGGCTCGGCCGATGCAGGCTGGGTCGGATCGGCCGCGGCGGACGCCGTGTCGGGCGCCGGGAGCGATACCGGTTCAGCCCCCACGATAAGCGGGATTTCTTCCGCCTGCTCAAATGGCGCAAGGACCGGCTCCGGACGATTGATCTTCAACGGGCGCGGCTTGACCTTCTTCGGCTTGACGCCATCCTCAGCCTGCCCCTCGGGCAACAGGGCCGACAGGGATTCCTTGCTGCGCTCCCACCAGGCCGGCACGCGGAGAACCACCAACTCGCTGAAGGAAATCCACCATTGCGCGACCCGGCGTGCGAGATCGCGCAGTCTCATGGGCGTGGCCAGCAGCAGCGAGATCGTTAGACCCGCCAGCACGATAATGTGTGCACCGGTGCTGGCAAAATATCCTCGCAGGCCTTCGGCGACCGCCTGTCCGACATGTCCGCCTGCCTGGCCCCGGTAGACGAAACCGCTGGACAAAGTCGGGACAGCCGTGACTTCCAAATGCAGCAGGCCGCTCAGGAACAGCAGTGCGGCGAACGATCCGGCCGCGCTCCGGATCGTGACGGCCAGTTCTCCTTCCACAAAACAACGGGCCCCCAGCATCGCCAGGAGCACAGACAGCAGATAGGCACCGCCGCCGACAAGCCCGAAGAGAAACGAGGCCAGGGTCGCGCCGACCGAACCGATCATGTTGCGGGTGGGGCCTGCGGGTCCGCCGGCGGAGGTCGCCTGTCCGAACAACGGCGTGTCGGTCGGAACGAACGAGACCAGGCTGAGGAGTGTAAGCAGGCTTGCGGTAATCAGCAGGACGCCGATTACCTCATGTTTCAGATGGGTTGAAGGTTTGGACTGGCCGCGGGTGTCACCGCGTTTTGTCGTGGTGGATCCACCCATGCGCGCGATGGTAACACCTTGCCCTGCAGGGGGCAAGGGGCCGACAAATCAGGGGATAACGGGATAAGGGGGTAGCGGGGTAGGAAGCGACTGAGGAGTATGTGGAGCTTGTCCTCCCCCTCTATCCCGTTACCCCCTTACCCCGTTACCCCTCGCTCTGCCAGCTCATTGGCCAAGGCGGCGAACTCCGCGATGACCAGCGATTCCGCCCGCCTGGCCGGTTCAATCCCGGCAGTCTTCAGCGCGGGCATGATCTGTTCAGAGGAGAATCCTTCGTCGCGCAGGGAATTGGCCAGGGTTTTCCGGCGATGCGCGAACGACGCCCGCACCGTCCGGATAAACAAGGGCTCATCCGCGACGGACACCGCCGGCTCCCGCCGCATCGGCAGGACAATGACGGTCGAGCTGACCGCCGGTTTGGGGCGGAAACAACCGGCGGAGACGTGGAATCCAATGGACGGCACGGTCCGATACTGCGTCAGGACCGACAGGATGCCGTAGTCCTTTGTTCCTGGCCCGGCCACAAGGCGCCTGGCGACCTCTGTTTGCAGCATCAACACCATTCGATCGATCTTATAATGGGCGTTCAGGAGCTTGAACAGCAGCGGGGTCGAGACGTTATAAGGCAGGTTGGCAACGACGACAGTGCCCGGTGCGAGACTTTCATAAGGATAGTCCAGCGCATCGCCAAAGTGGATCTCGGCGTTCGTGGATCCTGCCAGCGCCTCCTCCAGCACAGCGCCCAGCGAACGGTCCACTTCGATCGCCAGCACGCTCGTGGCCTGCCCGCACAGCGCGCGCGTCAGGATGCCCCGGCCCGGACCGATTTCCAGGACGGTTTCGTGCGGTCGGAGCGCGGCCGCTGCGACGATTTTTCTGACGATATTCTGATCAATCAGGAAATGCTGGCCAAGGCGTTTCTTCGGCGGCAGGGCGGCACCCATAGGCGCATCAGGCCGGGCCGGATGTCGGACCGGCCGCGGGGAGGTCCTTCATGACGGCACGGACCGCCAATCGGTAGAGTTCGACTTCGTCAGAAAATTCTTCGAACAAGTCGTTGGTGAACGAGGGGCCCGGCTTCGCGCCGGCAAGCGGTTGGGCAGCCTGCGGGCTGATCTGCTGCGCGATCAGCGCGACCGTGCGCGCTTTCCATTTATGAACCAGTTCCGTGGCTCCCACGGTGTTCATGCTCTGCGTGACAGCCTCCTTTTCGATGGCATCCAGCTCCTGAAGCTGTTTTCGGAGCATCGTCACTGCCGCATTCGGTTGGTCGGACATCAATAATCTCCTGGAAGCCCGGTTTATCTGGTTTGCCGGGTTTCTCTGGTTTGTTTGGTTCATCTGGTTTATCTGGTTCAACGAAAAAAACCAAACAAACAAGACAAACCAAAGAAACCAGACAAACCGTTTACTTTCTCCGCTTCACGAGCCGCGCG
>DASWIN010000278.1:0-5535 GCA_036397655.1 Nitrospiraceae bacterium
AAGATATTGTCCCGCCAGACGCTCGACACGAACGGCGGCCCGTAGTCCGTCATCGTCGCCGCCACCGACATGTCACGTGGTTCGACATAATAGGAATGGACGAAATAAAATTGTTCGCCGGAGGCGATCCCGCGCAATGGCGGCGCGGTCCGCTGCACGGTGACGCCGTTCCATCCCATGTGCGGCACCTTCAGGCGGCCATTCGCGGCCGGCGCATGGCCATTGCCGAACGGAAACTTCTTCACGCGGCCCGAGAGCAGGCCGAGCCCCTTGTGGAGGCCGAACTCCTCGCTTTCCGTGAACAGGAGCTGCAGGCCCAGGCAGATGCCGAGAAACGGTTTGCCGGAGGCGATGGCCTGCCGGATCGGCTCGACCAGGCTGTAGCGCTGCAGATTGGCCATGCAATCGGCAAAGGCGCCGACACCCGGCAGGACCACGTGGCTGGCATCGGCGATCGCGCGGGGATCGCGCGTGACGGCCGCCTGGTGCCCGACCGTCTCGAAGGCCTTTTGCACGCTCCGCAGATTCCCCATGCCGTAGTCGATGATCGCAATCATGGCCGCTCCGCGGCAGGCACGAGGCTATGGGCTATGGGCAATGGGGCAGAGATGTCTTGCAGTTTACCCATAGCCTATCGCCCATCGCCTATAGCCTATAAACTTCCCTTCGTCGACAACACGCCCTTCACCCGTCCGTCCAGCGAGGTGGCCTGGTCCAGCGCCCTCGCGAACGCCTTGAATGTCGCCTCGATAATATGGTGCGGGTTCCGCCCGTAGAGCACGTTGACGTGCAGGTTGAACGCCCCCCGCGCCACGAAGGCTTCGAAGAAATCCTGGAACAGGTAGAGGTCGAAGTCCTTGATGCGCCGGTTCGGCAGCTTGGCGTTGTAGACGAGAAAGGGCCGGCCGCTGAGGTCCACGGTGACCTGCGCCAGCGTTTCGTCCAGCGGCACCGAGGCGAAGCCGAACCGCCGGATGCCCTTCTTGTCGCCCAGCGCCTGCTTGAGCGCGTCGCCCAGCACGATGCCGATGTCCTCGACCGTGTGGTGGTCGTCGATGTGCGTATCGCCCTTCGCCAGGACGGTCAGATCGAAGAACCCGTGGCGGCCCAGCAGGTCCAGCATGTGGTCCAGGAACGGAATGGGCGTCTTGATCCTGGTCCGGCCGGTGCCGTCCAGCGCCCAGTCGACCCGGATATCCGTTTCCTTCGTCGCCCGCTTGATGGCCGCGCGCCGCGTCTCTGTCCGACGTGCCCGATTCATGAGAACCTGCTCTCCAGCGATTTCGCGTGGGCGTCGAGCCCTTCCATGTTGGCGATGCGGGTGAGGTGGTCCTTGACCCGCGTCAGTTCTTCCTTGCTGTAGAAAATAAGATTGCTCCGCTTCACGTAATCCTCCACGGACAGGGGCGAAAAGAACCGCGCCGTCCCGCCCGTCGGCAACACGTGGTTGGGCCCGGCCACGTAGTCGGCCACGGCCGGCGGCGTATACCGCCCGAGGAAGATTGCGCCCGCGTGCCGGATTTTTTCCAGGTAATCGAAGGGGCGTTCCACCGACAGGGTCAGGTGCTCCGGCGCGAACTCGTTGGCGACCCCGATCGCCTCGTCCATGTTCGCGACGACCAGCACCGCGGCGTGGCGCGCCAGCGACTTGGAGACGATCGGCCCGCGCTTCAGCCGCTTCGCCTGCTCGTGGAGCTGGCGCACGACATCGCGCGCGAGCCGCTCGGAGACCGTCACGAGCCAGACCTGCGCCTCCTCGTCGTGCTCCGCCTCGCACAGCAGGTCGGCCGCCACGTGGACGGGGTTGGCCTGCTGGTCGGCCACGACGAGCAGTTCGCTGGGGCCGGCGATCATGTCCAGCGCCACCGTGCCGTAGAGCAGGCGCTTGGCCGTCGCCACGAAAATGTTGCCGGGTCCGACGATGGCATCCACCCGCGCGATCGTCTTGGTCCCGTAGGCCATCGCGCCGACCGCCTGCACGCCGCCGATCCGGTAGACCTCGTCGACACCCGCAATATCCGCCGCCACGAGCAGGTAGGGGCTGATCACGCCCTTGGGCGCGGGCGTGCACATGACGACCCGCTTGACCCCCGCCACCTTGGCCGGGATCGCGCACATGAGGACGGAGGACGGATAGGCCGCCTTGCCGCCGGGCACGTAGATGCCCACCGAATCCATCGGCACGACCATCTGCCCCAGCGTCGCGCCGTTGTCCTGGTACATCCACGTCTGGGCGCGCTGCCGCTCGTGAAACGCCATGATCCGCTGCGCCGCGAAGCGCAGGGCGTCGCCCTCCTCCTTGCGAATCTGGTAGTAGGCGTCCTTGATCTGCTGCGGGCTGACCCGGAACTGCGGGGGCTTCAGGGACACCCGGTCGAATTTCTTCGTGTAGCGCGAAATGGACGCGTCGCCGCCCCGTTCCACGGCCTTGAGGATGGTCCTGACGGTCGCCTCCACCTTGCCGGCCGACCGGCCCGCCCGGCCGGCGATCTTCTTGATCGCCGCCTTGAAGGCCTTGTCCGTACTCGACAGAATCTTGATCATCGCCTGCTCCGCTTCTTCGCCCGCTGCACCCGCCGCGTGGTCCTGCGGCGGCCGGCGCGATGCCCGTTCAATCGCGCCATCAGTTCCGAGATTTCCCCGTGCTTCAACTTGAGGCTGGCCCGGTTGACGATCAGCCGCGCCGTGGACTCGGCGATCACCTCGACCTCTTCCAGGTCGTGCGCCTTGAGCGTGCGGCCGGTGGAGACCAGGTCCACGATGCGATCCGCCAGGTACACCACCGGCGCCAGTTCAATGGATCCGTAGAGCTTGATGACTTCGACCGGAATCCCCTTCTGATTGTAGAAACGTTCCGTGATGTTCGGATACTTCGTCGCCACGCGCAGCTTCGCAGACATGCGCTCGCGCACCGCCTGCCCCTTCTTGGCGGCAACGGAGAGGCGGCACCGGCCGAACTTGAGATCCATCGGCTCGTAGACATCCGGGTTCTGCTCCAGGAGCATGTCCTTGCCGACGACACCCACGTCCGCCGCGCCGTACTCGACATAGGTCGGCACGTCGCTCGGCCGGATGATCATGAAGATCAGATCCTTTTCAGGACACTCGATGATCAGCCGCCGGCTGCCCGGTGACAAGCCTTTGCTCACATACCCGGCGTTTCGGAACAGTTCCATCGCCGGCTCCAGTAATTTGCCTTTCGATAATGCAATCGTAATCATGCCCGCCCCTTTGCGGCCCGGCCGGCCTGTCCTGATTGCCCCGTGCCCGGCGTCCGGCGGATGGACGCGCCCAGGCCGTTGAGTTTCTCTTCGATCCGCTCGTAGCCGCGGTCCAGGTGGTAGACCCGCGCGATCTCGGTATCGCCTTCCGCCGCGAGCCCGGCGACGACCAAGCCGGCGCTGGCACGCAGATCCGACGCCATGACCGGTGCGGCGCCGAGCGTGGCGATCCCGGTCACCACGGCATGGCTGCCGTCCACCTTGATCTGCGCGCCCATGCGCTGCAGCTCCGGCACGTGGATGAACCGGCTCTCGAACACGGATTCCGTGATCACGCTGGTGCCCTGCGCCACGCACATGAGCGCCATCATCTGCGCCTGCATGTCGGTCGCGAACCCCGGGTAGGGATAGGTCTTCACGTCCACGCTCTTGAGACGCGTCGAGGCCTTGAGCCGCATCGATTCCTTGCTCTCCGTCACCTCGGCGCCCGCCGCGCGCAATTTTGCCGACACCGCCTCCAGGTGCTGCGGCCGGCAATCCTTCACGCAGACGTCGCCGCCGGTGATGGCCCCGGCCACCAGGTAGGTGCCGGCCTCGATCCGGTCGGGGATGACCTCGTGATCGGCCCCGCGCAAGTTCTTCACGCCCTCGATCGTGATCATGTCGGTGCCGGCGCCGGCGATCCGCGCGCCCCGCTTCACGAGAAACGCCGCCAGGTCCACGATCTCAGGTTCCTTCGCCGCGTTCTCGATCACGGTCGTCCCGTCGGCCAGGCACGCCGCCATCATGAGGTTTTCCGTGCCCGTCACCGTCGGGAAATCCAGGCAGATCCGCGCGCCCTTCAACCGCGGCGCCGTGGCCTTGATATAGCCGTGCTCGACCGTGACGGTCGCGCCCATCTTTTCGAGGCCCGCCAGGTGGAGATTCACCGGCCGGGAGCCGATCGCGCACCCGCCGGGCAGCGAGACGGTCGCCTCGCCCCACCGGGCCAGCAACGGGCCCAGCACGACCACCGACGCGCGCATGGTTCGCACCAATTCATAGGGCGCCTCGGACGAGCGGAGCGCATCCATTTTCATGGCCACCCGGTTGCCCTCGGTCGTCATCGTCGCGCCCAGCATGCCCAGCAGCTTGCCCATCGTGACCACGTCCACCACGCGGGGGACGTTCGTGACGGTGCATTCCCCGCCGCCCAGGATGACCGACGCGAGGATCGGCAGCGCGGCGTTCTTAGCCCCGCTGACCGTGATGTCGCCCTGCAATCTTCGCCCGCCTGAAATGACGATCTTGTCCATAACGTAACTTCGAGGTTGAGGCTGAGGTTAAGGCTAAGGGCTCGTTATTTCTCTTGCTGAAAAGAAATTTCTCTTCCCTCTCAACCTTGACCTTAGCCTTCCAACTGTGCGCAGACCACCCGCTCGATGCCGCCCTGGTCCATCCGGACCTCCACGGCCCCGTACCGTCCCGTCGCTTCGATCAGCGCAAGTATCGGATGGACCTGCCCCTGCCCGACTTCCATGACCAGCCAGCCGGCCCCGTCCAGGAAATCGGCGGCATCCGGCACGAGCCGGCGATAAAGCGCCAGGCCGTCCTCGCCGCCGGCCAGCGCGATGCGCGGCTCGAAGAGGCGGACTTCCGGCTGCAATCCCTCCCATTCCCGCTCGGCGATATAGGGCGGGTTGGAGACGACGACGTCCACCCGGCCGGACAACCCGTGCGGCTCAAGCGGCATCAACCAATCGCCTTCCACGAACGTCACCTGCCCGGCCACGCCATGGCGTTCCGCGTTCCGGCGCGCCACGCGCAGGGCCTCCGCCGAACAGTCCGTCGCATAGAGCACCGCCAGCGGCAGCCACTGCGCAAGCGACACGGCGATGCATCCGGAGCCGGTGCCGAGATCCACGACGATCGGCCGGCGTCCCGCGTCCGGTCGCATCCCGGCGCACCGGACCGCGGCTTCCACAAGCAGTTCCGTTTCGGGCCGCGGGATGAGCACGCCCGGCTCCACCTCGAACTCCAGCCCGCAAAATTCCTGCGTGCCGAGCAGATATTGCAACGGCTCGCGACCCGCGCGGCGGGCCAGCAGCGCCTGCGCGCGGCGCAGCCCCTCGCCCTCCACCACCTGCGCGTCGTTCAACATCAGATCGAGCGCCGGGCGGCGCAACGCGTGTTCGAGAAGCCAGCCCGTTTCCTGCCCTGCCTGCTCGATGCCGGCGCGCAGGAGCAGCACCGTGCCCTCGCGCGTCAGGTCGCCGATGGTGACCGCGCCCCCCCCGATCTGCCGGTCCGTCGCGCTCACGCGCCCTCCGCCGTC
>DASWIN010000279.1:0-2764 GCA_036397655.1 Nitrospiraceae bacterium
GAGGATGGAGTCACGTGATGGCGTCATTCGGTGTTCGGCCCTCCGGGCTGCAACGGAGCTTCAGGGATTGGACGGAATGCGGCAAGGGAATCGAGTTGCCGGGAGCGTCTGGTGGTGAACGCAAGCCCGGATGCGGCGTGGACGTTTTGTCCTTGGGCAGAATCTTCGACAGGGTCCAGCCCTACACTGCCGGATGCGGCGTGGACGCGAGGTCCAGCCCTACAGGGGTCCCCAGTACACACGATTCGCGGGAGTTGGCAGGAAGGGCGTTGACCCCTTCGTCCGATTCCATCGGAATCCGCGCCGAGGCTGCGCTACCCGGCCTGTCTGAAAGTGTCATACCTGACTTCCGCGAAGTATCTGCGCCGCAGCGTGCCGGTATCGATCGACGCGAGGGGGTTGCATTGTCCGGTGGCGCGCTCCCACTCCCGGCATGAGTGATTTCCCACTATTGCTTGCGGGTCCGATTTTGCGGCGGGTTGAACCGGACATCGTCTCCGTGTGGGTGGCCACTCCGGAATCATGCAAGGTCAAGTTGCAGGTCTACACGGGACTGATGCGCGCCTCGCAACTGACCGGAGCCACGACCGTGGCCGAAGCGGAGGTTCAGACGATCCGGTTTGGCGCGGAGCTTCACTTGGCCGTGGTCCTGGCGCGTCCCAAGCCGACGTTGATGCCCGAGCAGAACTACAGCTACAACGTCACCTTGTCCGGCGCCTCCGGAACTAGGGATCTCGCGGCGCTGCATTTCCTGGAGGACTGCCGAATCGGGGACGACGGCGACGTCGTGAAGGACGACAGGAAACCGGGCAAGGTGAACCTCGCGATGGGTTATCAGCCTGACTTCCTGCCCAGTTTCGCGCTCCCGCCGCTGAAACTGACCGATCTGCGAGTGATTCACGGCTCCTGCCGGCGGGCGAACAAGGATAATCCCGACGGCCTGGCCTGGGTCGATGACTTCATCGCGGGAGCCCGCACGGATCCGAAGCGACGCCCGCACCAGCTCCTGCTGACGGGTGACCAGATCTACGCCGACGACGTCTCCCGGCCGATGCTCGAGATGCTGAGCCTCGTGAGCAAGTTCCTGATCGGCGGCAAACGCGATGCGTCCGACGACCTGATTCCCATCGAGGAATTGCCTGTCGCTGGCAAGAAATGGCCCGCCGATGTTGTTCACTTTCCAGTCGGTTATCGCATGACGCTGACCCTCAATGAGGCGAAACTTACCAGCCACGACGGCCACAGTCATCTCCTGTCGTTCGGCGAGTACTGCGCGATGTATTTGTTCTCGTGGTCGAACGCCTGCTGGCCGCACGAGCTGCCGCCCGTGGAAGCGTTCCTGCCGCCGATGCCTTGGGAGGGCCTGATTCCGTCCGAGCTCAAGCGGCCGCACATCCTCGCACCGGAGGAGGACTTCGTGAAGCCGGGCGACGCCGAGGCTGTCAAGCGCACCCGGAAATCCATCGCGGCTGACCACAAGGCCTTGAACGAGCTGCGCCGGATCCTGCCGAGGGTCCGGCGGGCGCTCGCCAACGTGCCGACCTACATGATGTTTGACGACCATGAGGTGACGGACGACTGGAACCTCAACCCGATCTGGCGGGACCGCGTCTACACTTCCCCGCTGGGCAGGACCATCCTTCGCAACGGGTTGCTGGCCTATGCCCTCTTCCAGGGCTGGGGCAACGACCCGGCCAAGTTCGAAAGGGCGATACCGGATCCGGAAGGCGAGACGGGGCTCCTTTTCGGCCTGGATCAGAAATTCGAGCCTGATCTCGATAAACTGAAGATCACGGACGACCTCCGGGTGCATTTCGCGTCGCACCAGTTCACCCTTTCCGAAAAGGCGACCCTCACGAAGAAAGGGAGCAACTGGCACATCGAGGATCCGGAGTCGAAAAGCGAGTTCATCGTGGTGAAGGGGACCGACAAACTGAAGGTGTTTGGAAATCTTCCCCAGGCGGTCCTGCTGGACTCGGCCGCAAAGCTCTTCCCGCCCACCGGCATCGACGAGAGCGTCGCGGACAAGATCGACACGCTGCTGGGCCTCGACGGCAAGGATCCGCCCGTCCGGTGGCACTACAGCTACAAGGGACCGAAGCACCTTTTGCTGGCGATCGACAACCGCACCCGGCGGAGCTTCGTCTCGCGGCTGGGACCGCCGGGAAACGTCTCCGCCGCCGCGATGAAGGAGCAGGTCCCGGATGGACCCCTGCCGGCAGGGATCGAAGTCGCCGTGGTGGTTGCGCCCCTGCCGGTCCTTGGGCCTCCCGTGCTCGACGACCTGCTGGCGCCGCTCATCTACCGGATATTCGACCTGACGGCCTACAGCGACTTGGCCAAGCACCCCGGAACCAAGGACATGCCGGGCACGAATCCCGATGCGATCGAGGCATGGGCCTTCGATCCAAAGACCTTCGAGACCCTGCTGGCGCGACTGGAATCCTACAAACGCGTCGTGCTTCTATCCGGCGACGTGCATTACGCGTCGTCGCAGGTGATGAGTTACTGGCGCGACCTGCTGGCGAGTGCTTCCGCAGAGTTCATCGCCGACCTGGATCAGGGAAAGCTCCCGGAAGGGGTGCGCAAGTCGCTCCTGGAAAAGGGGACCAAGCTTTCGGAGAACGCCACTTTGTCGGTACAGACCCCGGGAAGCCGATGGCTGATCACCGACAAGGACGGGAAGTCCGTCATCCGGAAAGAAAACGGCAAACTGGTCATCCATCGCACCGAGAACGCGCCCGCCCGCTTCGCCCAGTTTACT
>DASWIN010000280.1:0-1504 GCA_036397655.1 Nitrospiraceae bacterium
GCGCGAAACCGCTCCAAAGGATAAGGATGCACGATCCTGGGCCACGGCAGATACTCGATCAGCAACGGCTCGAAGTCGCTCCATCGCCTCCGGGCTCGCTGGCTGCGCCGCCGCAGCGCATGCCGCCAATGGCGTCCCACCTCGCGCCGAAAGGCCCGCAGTGGGCGTTCATTGCCCGGCACTGCGTGATAGTTGTAGTAGCCCGTCACCACCCGGCGCAGCCACGTCCCCACTTCCACGATCGGCCGATGCATCCGCCGGCGCAGCTCCGCTCCAATCGCTTCGAGCTTCGCTGTCATCCGCTTCCGCACCGTCTTTCGCTTCACCGTGAACTTGCTACTCTTCCAGATCGTGCCGCAGATGTGCGTGAAACCCAGAAAATCAAAGGTCTCCGGTTTACTCTTCCCACCCCGCTTACGCCGCTCGGCCGCATAGCGCCCGAACTCGATCAGCCGTGTCTTCTCCGTGGCCAACTCCAGCCCGTATTCCCGCAGCCGGTCCTGCAACTGTTTCCAGAACCGCTCTGCTTGTTTGCGGTGCTCGAAGCCGACTACGAAGTCGTCGGCGTATCGTACGATGATCACGTCTCCGCTCGCCTCTCGGCGTCGCCATTCGCTGACCCAGCCGTCGAGGACGTCATGCAGGTAGATATTCGCCAACAGCGGCGAGATCACCGCTCCTTGCGGAGTCCCTACCTTCGTCTCCGACCACTGCCCTGCCTCCGCTACCCCGGCTTGCATCCATTTCTGGATCAGCCGCAGTATCCTCGGGTCCGCCACCCGCTGCCCGATCGCCTGCATCAACTTTGCATGGTCGATGTGGTCGAAAAAGCCTCGGATGTCGGCGTCCAGTATCCAGTTCACCTTCTTCAGCACGATTCCTGCCGTCAGAGCATCCAACGCCTGATGCGCGCTCCTGCCCGGCCGGAAGCCATACGAAAAGCCCTCGAAGTCCTCTTCCCAGATCGCTTCGAGCACTCGCACCACCGCCCGTTGGACGATCTTGTCTTCCAGCGCGGCGATGCCCAACGGCCTCTGTTTGCCGTTGGCTTTCGGAATGTAGACTCTGCGTACCGGCTGTGCGCGATAAGCGCCCCGATGAACTCGGCCGTGCAGATCGCTGATGCGCTCCGACAGGCCTTGTTCATACTCCTGCCACGTCACCTCATCCACTCCTGCCGCCGCCTCTCTCTGCAACGAGTAGAAGCTGTCGTGCAAAAGCGCCGGGGTCACGTGATGCAGCAGGGCGGTGAACCGCAGTCCTTTGTCCTTCTTCGCAGCCTCCCGCACACCCCGCAGGCCCTGGGACACAGTTCCCCGACTCTGGGTTCGGTCCATGCGTGCCGGCGTGGTGTTCTCCTTGACCAACCCGCTTCCCTCCAGTCCCTCCGCAGGCGGCGGCCCTCCCTTGTTCGGGTCTTTCGCTGGTACTATCGGGTCGTCCGACTTCCCGGCGTCGTGCACGAGGGGCTTATCGCTCATCGCCTTCCCCCTCCGGCCCGCGG